>CAYLJT010000701.1:0-4747 GCA_964383995.1 uncultured Polyangiaceae bacterium | reverse complement strand
GGGCCGCGCGGTCAACGTGGTCGTCGACAAGGTCACCCTGCGGGGCACCATCCGCTGGCAGAAAGACAGCGAGCGCAGCCGCGCCAAAGAGCGCCTCACCCAGGTTGCCGAGGGCGTCGCCGCCGCCCTGCGCGCCAAAGCCATCGTGACATTCGTCGGCTTCGCGCCCGTCACGGTCAACGATCCGGCCAACGTCGACGCCATTCGCAGAGCCGTCGAAGCCACCGAAAACGCGTCTTTCGTCGACACCGGCCCGCTCACGGTCAGCGAAGATTTCTCGTTCTTTCTTGAGAAGGTCCCGGGCTGCTTGATCGTCGCCGGCTGCGGCGGTCCCGGCGCGCCGCCCCATCACCACCACGCCTTCGATCTCGACGAGCGTTCGATCGGCCTCACCGCCGAGGTGTTGGCGCGCACCGTGATGCTCGGTTTAGAGCGCGGCTGAGCGCTCCGCAAAGAATCCACCCAAGTCGCAATCATCCTGCGTTGTCGGACTTCGCGGTGAGCATGGCCGCGTGATGAGCACGCAGCGAGCTCCCGAAGGAGCGGACCGAGTCCGCATCATCGAGCGAGGTACGTCGCATGGGCGAGGCACGCGACAGCTCCGTGCTGTTTTCATTGAACCAACTGATGGGGATGGAGCAGGACCGGCTCCAAGAAGAAGAGCGAGCGCGTCAAAAGAAGCTGGAAGCCGAGGCCACCCAGCGAGCCCTCGAAGAGCAGCGCCGCCTCAGCGAAGAGCGCAGCCGCATGGCCGCGGAGAGCGAGCGACGCCGTCAGGAAGAGTCGCGTCGCCGCGAAGAGGAGGCCCGCCTCGAAGCTCTGCGCCAAGCCACCGTCGAGCGGGCGCGCATCGAAGCCGAGCAACGCGCGCGCATCGAGGCCATGACCCTCGCGCAAGAGCACGAAAGGCGCCTAGCGACCCTCGCCGAAGACGCCTCCAAAAAGAAGATGATGCGCGCGGTGATCATCGCGAGCGTTCTGACCTTCACCGTCGTGGCAGGAAGCCTAGGCTTCTACTTTGGCAAGCTGGTCCCCGAAGCCGACCAAGCCAAAGCCGAGCAGGCCGCCGTGATCGCGCAAAAAGAAGCCGAAAGGGAGGCCCTGGCCAGGGATCTCCAGCACGAGGCCGAGCGAGTCAGGCAAGCCGAAAGGGACCTAGCGCAAGCCCGAGACGCCGCCGCCACCGCCAAAGCGACTGCCGCCCTCGAAGACGCCAAGCGCGCCGAAGAGGCCACCAAGAAGCGCCTGAACCAGGGCACCACGCAGGTCGTTCAACCGAAGAAGACCGTGTGCGACTGTGATCCGAGAGACCCCGCGTGCGGCTGTTTGCCGTGATACGCAGCTCGGCTTGACGTCCGGCGCCCATGTGGTCACCATACTGGTCATGGGCACGGAAAAGCACGTCCAAGCAGCGGAATTCAAGGCAAAGTGCCTGGACATCATGGACCGCGTGGCCGCTTCGGGTGAAGCCATCGTGATTACGAAGCGAGGCAAGCCCGTCGCGCGGCTGTGTCCTGTAACGGAGATGCGGGACACCATCCGCGGGTTCATGAAGGGCGACATCGTGACCCAGGGAGACATCGTGTCACCGATCGACGAGCCCTGGGAAGCCGGGCAGTGATCCTGGTCGACACCCATGTCCTTGTTTGGTTAGCCGAGGGAAACACGAGCCTAGGTCCGAAGGCGGTCCGACTGATCGAGCGGGCCTATTCCACAGGCGGAATCCGCGTATCGGCGTTCTCGTTCTGGGAGATCGGAATGCTCGTGGAGAAGAAGCGTATTGCTGCGGACGCGGCTCAGATGAGGGCGTCTTCCCTGCGTGCGGGCATCGTGGAGGTCGCGGTCGACGGCAAGCTCGCGTTAGCCGCAGCGCGGTTGACTTCGTTTCATGGCGATCCGGCGGATCGAATCATCGTCGCCACTGCGCTCGAACTCGACGCAACACTGGCCACCGCCGATGAGCGCATCTTAGGCTGGCGTGGTGGCCTGAGCACCCTGGACGCGCGACGGTAACGCCCCACACGAAGAGCGCCGCACGAATCGCACAACCGTCCTTTTTCACCCGGCATTGAAATGCCGGGCTAGCGTTTACAAAGTCCGCTGACGCGGACTCCGTCTTACCCACCACAACCGAGTCCGCGAAGCGGACTTCGTTCGAGTAGCACGGCACTTCGGTGCCGTGCGGCCACACGAATCGCACAACCCCCTGCTGCGGCCCGGCATTGAAATGCCGGGCTAGCGTTACAAAGTCCGCTGACGCGGACTCCGTCTTACCCACCACAACCGAGTCCGCGAAGCGGACTTCGTTCGAATAGCACGGCACTTCAGTGCCGTGCGTGCGAGCGCTGTGCGCCTACGATGTTTCTGTGTCGTTTCTGTCCTTTACCGATCCACCGAATAAACGAAGCTCGCCTTGGGCGTCCTGAGCCAGCGTTCCGTGATCACCGCGCGGAGCTTCTTCCAAGCGTCGTCCTTGTCCACCTGCTCCTCGCGCAGCTTGATGGCGTCGGCCTTGTCGCCCTTGCCCTTGATGGCCAAAACGCGCTTCTCCAAGCTGACGATCGCCGCAGGCAGCTTGTCCAGATTGACCTCCATGCAGCCCTTGTCCGTGCCATTGGCGGCGGTCTCGGCCTCGCGCCACTCCACGGCTCCCACGGAGTAGAAGGTGCCAATCTGAATCGAGGCTAGCTGGCTGTAGGGGCGCGGCTTGCCATCGGCGGTGTAGACGCCCTGCGCGATGTGGCCAAAGCCCCAAGCGATGTCTCGGACATGGGACTCCGCCGCGCGCTTTTTGTCGATGGTGCCCTTTTCGGCCAGCCAATCCGCAAAATAAAGCGCCGACGTCTGGGCCTTCAGCTCTTCGAGCATCGACGCCAACGAGCCGCCGAACACCTCGCGGTCGGTCTTCCCACCTACTTTGTACTCGTGAGCAGGACCAAGGTTGTGCGCGGCCTCGTGCAGCACGGTGCTCATCACACCCACGCCCGGGTCGATGCTGAAGTTTGCCATTGTGCCTTTACAGAACACCATGGCTGCCTGTTCGCGCAAGGCATCCATGCTGTCTTTGTCAGCATACAGGTTGGTCATCGCCACCGTGCGCCCGCGCCCCTCATTGGCCACCGGACCCCAGTTCGGCAAGCTCTGTCCGATGGTGCCTCCGCGCGAGTCGCGCGAGTCGCCTGCGTTGATGATGATGTCGATGAAGTCGGGCAGGTGGAAGCTGACCTTCCGGGCCTTGTAGGGCGCGCCGGCCATCTTGGCCAAGGCACCTTCCATGTCATTCTTGAGCGGATCGAGCTTGTCTTGCCACATCAACGAGTCCTGATTGATGCGGGCAAACCCGGTGTGAAACCCGGCTTTTTGGCTGCAAGGCTCGAAGTACGTCTCATCGGGCCCGATGCGCAGATAAAACTTCGAGTTCTTCACGCTCATCTTGGCCCAAGCCTCATCGGCCGGCTCCCAGTTGTTGGTGCGAAACGCCGTAGCCGCCGCCGACAGATAGGCCTTGAAAGCCGCCTCGCCCGGGCTCGTGATAGCGGCCGCCGCGGCGTCGAGGTGTTTGGCCACCTCTTCCATGTCGTCCTTGTAAGCCACGTTGTAAGGCACGGCCTTGAGATTGCCGTCCTTGTCCTCGACCACCACCGAGAACTGATTGAAAAGCTCTTTGGCGTCTTTGCGCTTCTCCAGGGTCTCGCAAAACTTGGGGTCTTTTTCCTGAATCGAAGCCGGATACAGCCCTGAAATGCGCTTAGGCTTGGAGGCCAGAGCCGAGCACTCCGCTTCGTTCTCGGTCTTCGGTGCCTCGCAGAAGGGGCCCTGATTGCGATAGAACAGCATACGACTGGCCGTATCGTCCGCGGGGATCTTGTCGGCCATACCAAACGTGCCCAGTTGTTTGGCATGAATGCGCTCCACGATCACAGCGGCGGCCAGCACATGGTCCACAACCGCCTTGTCCTCCGCCGAAGCCTTGGAGAAGTCGCTGAGCAGCGCCGAAGTCCGCCCCTGACCAAGCTCCATACGTACCAACGCCCGCCGCTTCTGCTCCGCGGGAGAGAGCGCCTTCTCGTCATAGCCCTCTTTGGCGACGCGAGCGATGGCCGCGTGGGCATCCAAAAACGCCTTGGTGAAGCCCGACCCATCCACAAAATCCGCGCGTTTCGCCGAGCTCATGCCCCACAGCACCGCCACCTCGGAGGGGTCCACAGCGCCGTTGTTATTGGCATCCCCCGTCCAAAACAGAGGCAAAAACAGCTCCGCCGCGATGCGATTCCAATCCGCGCGGGGCACCGCATTGAGCGCCGGGGCCGCCGGCGCAGCAGGAGCCGCCGAAGGAGCCGGAGCGCCCTGAGGAGGCTCGGCCGGAGGAGGCGCCGTAACGGCTTTGGGCTCACAAGCCGCAAGAAGAAGGGCAAACGGGAGGGAGAGAGCAACGAGGGACCGCTTCATGGGCGCGCATAAAAGCACGGCCGAGGGGCTTTCGAAAGTGTGCAGATGGCCGGCGGTTTGGGGCATTCCGACGCAGATGGGCCCGCCGCTTCGCTTCCCTCTCCGCCCATTGTCGCGCCGGCCGGCTCGGACCGTAGCTCGACCACACCCGCGGCCCCGTCCCCCGACGCCGCCCTCGCCGACCCCTCCACCTAGTCCCGCGAGCTCTCCCGCCGCGAGGCTTCGAACACGGCGTGGCACGTCGCCGCCAGCTCCACCGCCGTCACGTCGCTCTCGACCGTGTGGCGGAGCATGTGCT
>CAYLJT010000700.1:0-4757 GCA_964383995.1 uncultured Polyangiaceae bacterium | reverse complement strand
CTCGAAGGGCAAGTGGCCGACGAGGGCCTCGTAGAGCAGCACACCGAGGGCGAATACGTCGGTGCGCTCGTCGACGTCGCCGGCCTCGATCTGCTCGGGCGCCATGTGCGCGGGCGAGCCCAACACCTGCCCCGTCGACGTTACGCCCTGCGCGGCGAGGACCTTCGCGATGCCGAAGTCGGTCAGCTTGACGACCACGCGCCCCCTGCCGGGATGGCTCGAAGGGCCGCTCTTCGCGGCCGGAGCGTCCTCGTTCATGCGATCTTGCGGCAGCTCGACCAGCACGTTTTCGGGCTTCACGTCGCGGTGGATGATGCCGCTCGCGTGGGCATGCGATAGCGCCTCGCACAGCTCGACGACGATGCTCGCGCCCACCTCGGGCGGCATGGAGCGGTGCTTTTCGAGCACCTTGCGCAGCGTTGTGCCGCGCATGAGCTCGACCACCAAATAGCGCTCCGGATCGTCCTCGTCCGAGACATCGTAGACGTCGACGATGCCCGGATGACGGAGCTTGGCGGAGGCCCGCGCTTCGGCCACGAAACGCCGGCCGACCTCGGCGTTGTCGCGCAGGTGCTTGTGGATGACCTTGACGGCGACCTCGCGGCCCAGGCGCTTGTCTTTGGCGCGATAGACGGTGGCCATGCCGCCACAGCCGATCTCGTCCAAGAGCTCGTATTTGTCGAGCGTCGGAGATCCCTTGACCGACGCGGGGAGGCTCATCCGGCCACCCGCACGTGAATGGTGTTGGTCGTCCCCGTGACACCCACGGGCGCGCCGTACACGATCACCACCTTGTCCCCGGGGGACGCGAGGCCCCGCGCGAGCAGGTGAGCCACGGCGCGCTCGATGAGCTGGTCGGCGTCGCGCAGCTTTTCCATCGGCGACGGGCTGACCCCCCAATAGAGCGCCAAACGCCGCAGAATTTCGTGGCTCGGCGAGAACGCCACGATGGGCACAACGGGCCGCGCCTTCGAGACGTAGCGCGCGGAGAGGCCCGTCTCGGTGAACGCGACGAGCACGCGCGCGCCGATTTCGGCCGCGATATCGCAGGCGTTGCGGGCTACGGCCTCGGCCACGTTGGCGTAGCCGCCGCGCAGTCCGCTGGCAGGCGGACTGTAAAAACGGCTGCTCTCGGCCTGTTCTACGATGCGCGCCATCATCTGCGCGGCCAGCACCGGGTGCTCGCCGGAGGCCGTCTCCTGCGACAACATCACCGCGTCGGTGCCGTCGAACACCGCGGTCGCGACGTCGCTCGCCTCGGCGCGGGTCGGCCGCGACGCGGTGACCATCGATTGGAGCATCTCCGTCGCGACGATGACCGGACGCTGGTGCACGCGGCAAAGACCGAGGATTTCGCGCTGCAACACGGGCACGAGCTCGGGGCTGTACTCGACGCCGAGATCGCCTCGCGCGACCATCACGGCGTCGGAGGCCGTGATGATGTCCTCCAGGTTCTCGATGGCTTGGGGCGTTTCGATCTTCGCGACGATGGGCGTGGGGCGCCCCCACGCTTCGCAGATCTCCTTGACGAGCCGCACATCGTCGCCGCTGCGCACGAACGAGAGGGCCACGTAGTCGACGTCGTTGGCGAGCCCGAACGACAGGTCGGCTTTGTCTTTTTCGGTCAACGCTCCGAGCCGGACGCGCCGCGACGGCAGGTGCACGCCCATGCGGTCCCGCATTGGCCCACCCTGCGTCGCTACCGCGCAAACCTCGCCATTTCGCGTGGAAGTGACGCGCAGGGCGACCCTGCCATCGTCGAGCAGAAGCTCGTCGTCCACGCACAGGTCTTCGGCGAGGCCGCTGTAGCCGATGGGGATCACGCCTGCGCGAGCGACTTCGGCCGAGGCCTCCACGAGCACCACGCTCTCACCGGTGCGCACTTCGGCGGTGCCATTCAGAAAACGGCCCGCGCGGATCTTCGGACCGCACAGGTCTTGCAGCACGGCGACCGGGCGACCCGCCCGCGCGGCCGCCGCTCGTACCCGCGAAATACGCTGCAAATGCTCGTCGTGGTTGCCGTGGGAGAAGTTCAGTCGGGCGACGTCCATGCCGGCGTCGATGAGCTGTTCCAGAGTGGCCGCGTCGTCGCTCGCCGGACCCAAGGTGCAAACAATCTTCGCCCGCCGTACGTACACGGCTTGGAGCATGACACGCAGCGAGGTGACACGGAAGCACCGAGTGCGGTAGGTAACGCGCGTGCTCGACCGCGACGAACAAGGCCGCGCGCGCCTCGGCGGCGTGCTCCTCGAAGACCTGCTCGAACCGGCGTTGGGGGTCACGACGCCGGCCTACGTTTACGACGTCGACGCGATGGTGGAAGAGCTCGTCGCGCTCGGCAAAGCCTTCGAAAACGCGCCGCATTTGGTGGCGTACGCCGTGAAAGCCAACAGCGCGGGGCCCATCGTCGCAGCCCTCGCGGCGTCCGGCGCGGGGGCCGACGTGGTGTCCCTGGGGGAACTGAAGCTCGCGCTGCGCTGCGGCGTTTCGCCCGATAACATCGTGTGGAGCGGCGTGGCGAAGACGGGCGCCGACATCGACGGCGCCCTCGGCGCGGGCCCCCGCGGCATCCTCGCCATTCAGGCCGAAAGTGTCGAAGAAATCCCTCGAATCGCGGCCCGCGCGAGGGCCCTTGGGCGCCGCGCGCGGGTCTCGCTTCGCCTCAACCCGGGCGTGCTCGCGGACACCCACGCGCACGTCGCGACGGGGCACGACGAGGCCAAATTCGGCATCGCCTCCGACGACATCCCGCGGGCGCTCGAGGCGCTCGCAGCGGCCCCCGAGCTCGAGCTGGTGGGGCTCACCACCCACGTGGGCTCGCAGCTCACCGACACGGCCGATTACATCACCGCGTCCGAGGCCCTCATCGCCCTCGCGAAGGCCATCCCGGGAGGCGCGACCTCCCTCGCGTTCCTCGATTTCGGCGGCGGCTTCGGCATCGACTACGGCGAGGGCTGCGCCACCCGGCCCGCCGACTTTGCGCGCGCGCTCACGGCGTTGCTGCGCCGCGAAGGCCTCGGCGTGGCGCGCATCCTGGTGGAGCCCGGCCGCTCCCTCGTCGCGTCCCACGGCGTGCTCGTGTCGAGCGTGATCTCCGAAAAGCGAGCGCGCGATCGCAGGGGCAACGAGCTTCGCCGTTGGCTGATGATCGACGCCGGCATGAACGACCTCATGCGCCCGGCGCTGTACGGCGCGCGCCACCGCATCGAGCCCTTGACGCAAGCGCCCTCACCCCAGGCGCCCCTCTACCGCGTCGTCGGCCCGGTGTGCGAGAGCACCGACGATTTCGGCGAGCACGCCTTCGCAACGCCCTTGCCGAGCCATGTGCTGCTCCGCGACGCCGGCGCCTACGGCTTCACCATGGCCAGCCAATACAACGGTCGCGCGCTCCCCGCCGAGGTGTTCCTGCGCGGTGGACGGATAACCAAGGTGTTCCCGGGCCGCAGCGTGGACGCCTGGCTCGACGGGCGCTTTACGGGGCAATGACGTTGAGAGCAGCGAGGCAGTCGTTCACGGTCATCATCGTTTGCACCGAGAAACGCACGTAGTCGAACGAAGCCTCTACATCAGGCGGCGTTTGCCCCGCAAAGCCGCTGACCGTCATGCCCACCTGCACCGTGGATGGGAAATTGGGCGCCTCCACCCCCTCCACCACGTTGCGCTCCACGTCGAGGAGGTTCCAGGGCCCCTGATCGCTCAGGCTCGAAATGAAGTGAATGGCGACCGCTGAGCGGCAGATGGCGAGACGCCTGCGGTAATAACCGTCGGACGAATAGGGCGTGATGTGGCTACTCGTGCTGTCCCTCGTTACGCCGATCAACGTGCCTACGCCGCCGGCCGCCGCCGTGAGATTGCCAGTTTCGTATTTCACCCAGTTTTCGACGCCACTGGCTGGCTGCTGGCGGATGACGAGGCCGGCCAGGTTGTAGTCCACCGTGGGGGCCAGGTTCTCGTCGGCGACATGGTGGGCGCTGACATAGGCAACGACCACGAAGTCACCGTCGATGAGCTTGTAAAAATAGGGCCCCGCCTGTTCTTGCCAAAAGCCGACCCCGGTGTCGGGCCGGGCCACCCAATGACCGGCATCGGACGTGTCGATGGCGTAGGTCACGCCGTCCGGCCCACCCTCAGCGTCAGCGCGGTTGGTCCAGCAAGCCTCGAAGGTTGCGGGATCGTTGAGCTCGTCGTCGAGCACGCATTCGACGCCTCCCCCGGAGCCACCTGCGCCGCCGGTCGATGTCGCGGACATCGAGGAGGAAGAGGCGCCGCCTCCGCCCCCCGGACCGGCCGAAGTCGTGCTGCCCCCCGCGCCGCCGGCGCCGTCGAAGGTCTTGCCATCCAGGCCCGTGCTACAGCCCGCGGAGGACACGAGCAGCAGCGAACCGAGGACCAAGCAAGAACGCACGGCGCAAGCGTACCAAAGACCGCTGCAGCTTCCCAGCCCCCTGCGCCGAGCCGTGGTATGGTCGGACGCGTGGAGCCCGGCGACGTCATCGGTGGACGCTACCGCCTCGAAAAGAAGCTCGCTTCGGGGGGCATGGCCGAGGTTTGGACCGCCAAGCACGTCGAGCTTGACACAACGGTAGCCGTCAAATTTCTCCACACCGAGCACGCCTACACGAGCGACGCCGAGGCCCGTTTTCGGCGCGAAGCGAAGGCCGCCGCCAAGCTGAAGAACCCTTCGATCGTCCAGATTTACGATTTCGGGGTCGAGGACGGCGTAGATCCGATACTCTTTCGCCCCGCTGGCCGTCTGT
>CAYLJT010000699.1:0-4757 GCA_964383995.1 uncultured Polyangiaceae bacterium | reverse complement strand
ACCGTTGCCATGGACCGCAACCGGTCTCGGCGAAGGTCGAACCTATCCCGAGACCCCTCGATCGAGCCAGCCCGGCGACCCGACCGGTGCTCGAAGTGCCCGAATAGGCCGTGGGCGACCAACGACAACCACTTTTGCCGGTCGGCGACAATTACGCTACGCGGTGCGAACCCTGTCGCGGGCGAAGGAACGACAGATCCTGGGGCGCGCTTTTCCGTAGTCGGCGGGGAGGCGGCTCGGCCTTGCGGGAGCCGCGAGACGCGGTGTAGCTTGCGCCATGACCGTCGAGAGAAGCAAGAAAGCTCCGGCGCCGAAGTCCCCGCAGGCCAGGGCGAAAAAAGCTGCGCCCAAAGCCGTGAGCGCGGGGGCTGCGAAGGCTACAAAGACCACGACCCCGAAAACGGCCACGACGGTGGCAGCGAAGAAGCCCTCGTCGGCGAAACCGGCATCGGGGACGCCCGCCTTGCTCTCCGGTGAGAACCCTCAAATCGCCAAGGCCGACGGCGACGCGCCGGTTCAGGCGTACATCGCCGCGGTGCCTGGGTGGAAGAAAGATGTCTGTGTCAAGGTCGACGCGTTGATCCAGCGCACGGTGCCCAACGTGAAGAAGGCCGTCAAGTGGAACTCACCCTTTTACGGCATCGAGGGTCAGGGCTGGTTCGTGAACTTTCATTGCTTCACGAAGTACGTCAAGGTGGCCTTCTTTCGCGGCTCGGCGCTGCGTCCGCTGCCCCCGGGCGAGTCGAAGCAGAGGGACGTGCGCTATGTCGACCTGCGGGAGCAGGACCCGCTCGACGAGAAGGTGTTCGTGGACTGGGTTCGGCAAGCCGCGAAACTGCCAGGGTGGATGGCGTAGAGGGAACCCATGGCAAGGTGGTTTGGTAAGCTGAGCCTTGGGCTCGGGATCGTTTGCGTCGTAGCGTTCGTTGGAGCAGGGCTCCCCGCTTGTGGGGCGGAGGTCTCGGTCGAGCCCGACTGTGGCGTGCCCTCTACCGGACAGGCGTGTGTCGAGGCGTGCGAGGGGCAATACCCGCAGGGGCTCGCGTACTACAACGTCGTGATGGTCACCTGCGCTTGCAGCGGATGCAGCCAAGAGTGCACGACGAGCGTGTGCGACTTGCAGGAGACACCTTCGGACGCCTGCCTACCCTGCGTGCAGGAGGCGCTGGGCGGAGCACCGTGCAACGAGCACTCGGGGCTCTTTGGGAGTGGCTGCCTGGGCCACGCCGAATGTGCGGATTTCGTAGCGTGCGTCTTGGCATGTGGGCCGTCGGGCCCCTAGCTCCACGAACGTAGAAATTCAGCCCCCGAGCGCAGCCATGGAACCCATCATCCACCATATCCAAGTGACTGTCCGAGACATGGCGGTCGCCGTCCCGTTCTACGACAAGCTCATGCCCCTCTTGGGCTTCGGACGCCGCACCAGCGCCGTGATTCAAGAACACGAGCTGCATGTCGTCGAGTACACCCACCCGCGCCTTGCCTTCGCCATCAGCTCTCCCCGCGAGGCCTTCCAGGACGAAAGCATCCACCGCCGCAAGCCCGGTGCGCTGCACCACCTGGCGTTCCAGGCCGATTCGCGCGCCGAGGTCGATCGGCTCTACCTGGAAATCCAGGCCATCGGAGCTACCATCGTGGCTCCTCCGCGTGAGTACCCGGAGTACGTGCCTCCGGGCTACTACGCGCTCTTCTTCAAGGATCTGGAGGGCATCAAGTACGAGATCGTCCACACGCCCCGCGCGTGACAGCGGCGCGCAGCCTGCGGTGGGAGATGGCCTATCTCGACGCAGTAGCGCTGGTGACCATGGCCATCTGCCGCGGTTCGCGGGGCTCGGGCCCCTTCACCATGCCCGCGTTCGGCGCGGCTGGCGCCACGATGAACAGGGTGATTCGCACCCACGGCTCGCCAGGGCGCCGTTCGTAGCCGACCGAGAGCATCATCGATAGCTCGGGCCGAGAGACGAGCTCTGGAGGAATGTCGAGCTGGCCTATGGCGCTGAGGTGACCCAACCAGCCCTGCACAGGCCCCTGCAGCGTCTCCGCGGAACTTTCCAAGAGCCGATCCATCGCGTCGTTCGGGGTCGCCCGCCCCTCCGTCACGTCCTTGGCGGCCTGCTCCGCGAGGGCACGCAGCGCAAGCAGAGGCCGGGCCGGCCGATGTCCGAGACTTGTGCGTAGGGCCTGGATGCGCTGCGCGACCGCCTCCGCGTCTCGCAGCGCGCTCGACGCGTCGACCACGTCGTAGGTCGTAAAGAACGTTTGCATGAAGGTCGGGTCGGAGACGGAGAGAGCCCCCAGCGCGAAGCGGTCCGCCTCCGGGTCGAGCAGCGTCCAGCGACCCACGGCGTCGTCCAGAGCAACCCGCAGGGCCGTCAGCGGGTGCGTCGCGCCGTTCACCCCCTGAATGGCGAGGCGACCGGAGTGCACGACGGCGTTCACGTCCCACCCCGCTTGCACGCCGAGCGCTACCTTGTCCGCGATCTCGGGATCTAGCGCGCCCTCGGTCGCGGCCACAAAGTGCGGGAGGAGCGACGTCATGGTCGCGGATTGGCGCGCTTCGAGGCTGAGCGGATGAAGCCCACCCAAGGCGCGCACGCGATTCAGCTCGGCGAGCACCTCGCCCGGCCACGCTTCAGGATCGGAGGTTTGGTTCTTGTCCATGCCAGGCACCACGATCTCGGTCTCGGGCGCGCCCCCTGGAAAGAGGCGCATGGACACCAACGAGAAGCCGAGCAGGCGTCCCGGTGGGTAGATCATGACATCTACCCAGGCCGCCGCGTCCTGCGGGGTGACGTCGCAAGTGACGTGAAATGCAGGCAACTTGACCGCGGGGTCCATGGCGCAGGGGACGACGCCGAACTCCCCGTGGGTCGCGAACCCCGCGAGGTGTCCGACGGGAACCATCACCTTGCCGCGAATGTGCGCGTGGGACCTGTCCTCCGGAACCACCGCCACGGGCTCGACCTCGACCTCGATGGCCTGCACGACGAGCGCGATGAGCGCGTGGCCGTCCTTCCGCTCGAAGGCGATTCCGGCTGCGCGCGGCACGTCGGCGGGCGACTTGCGGATCATCTCCCTTACCTTGTCGCGCACCTGGGACAAGACCTCCGCGTCGGTGACTTTGTCTGGGACATCGAAGCCCAGGGTGTAAACGCCGTGCCGTGGATCGGCGGCACCGCAGCGGCCCAAAATCCGCGTGCGGAGGGGGTCGGACGGGTTACCGTGCTCCTCGAGCGCGAACCAGCTTATCTCGCGGGCCGCACAAGCGAGCGCCTCGGTCATGGTAAGCTTCAGCTTCGGGTCGGCGGCCGCCTCCGCCAAAACCGCCTCGATGGGCGTGGCCGCGGACCGTGGCAGGGACCCAATGACGCTCGGCAGCGGCCCCTTGGGCGTCCAACGATCGACGGGCGCCACGTCGCCGCTGACCGTAGCCTTGGGCGCGGGCTTCAGCGCGATGGTCTGCAGCTCGTCGCGCGTGGGAAACGGGCTGGGCGCGGAGGCCGCCTCCGCTCCCCGCGCGGGCCCGCCGCTCGGCCCCCCCGCCCCACACCCCAAGGAAACGACCGCTAGAAAGGCCGCAAGCAGCACACGTGTCATGAAAACGCTCCCTCTCCCGGGGGGCCGAGCCCACCCTTTCGAGGCTAGCTACACCAAGTTCCTCGTCCCGAGAAGACATGTTCGCCCTGGCCCGGGTCACGGGGCCCTTGCTCTCGAGCGCCAATCCCGTATGCTTCGCTGCGATGAAATTCCGACGTTTTGGGCTCTGGAGCGCGGCAACCCTGGCCCTCCTGGTAGGATGCGGAGGGGAGGACGCGACCCCCGGCGAGAGCGAGGAGCCCTTGCCCGTGGAGGTCGCCAAAGTCGGCGACTTGCTCGTGCCCTTCGACGTCAACCAGCAAGACCTGGAGGGGCCCGGCGGCTGGTCCACGCAATACGGCAAGGCGCCCGAGATCATCGCAACGCCCCACGGTCGCGTGATCGACGTGTTGCTGCAAGATTACGCAGACGGCCTGCCCCTCAGCCACGCGCACGCGCTGCGCCTCGAGCCCAGCAAAGACGACTACGTCGTGACGAAGGTGATCGAACCACCCATGCTCGACCGCGTCATGGGCTTCGGCGGCGGCAACGACGACATCTTCTACGTAGCGAGCGGCGTCGACGAGACCGACACCTTGACGCTCACCGACCCGGCCCCGGGACAATATCGGAGCGGCATTGTCCGAGTCATCAAGCAGGGCTGGGACGGCACCGTGTACTTCGACACCGATCTGGACAAGGCCCGGGAGGCCACCGGGGAAAGCCCCGAGCTTCTCATCAACCCGATGGTCGCCGCCACCTCGCGGCTCGCTCTCGGCGCCGGCACCGTGGCGCTCGTCCACGGCATCAACACCGACACCGACAGCAGCATCCAGGCGCGGCACCAGAAGGCGATCACCACGCATCTTGACGCGGTCAGCGGGGAGGTGACCCGCACCTCGTCCATCTGGGTCAGCCACTCCTTCGATCAACGCATCTTTCACGACGGCGAGTCTTTCATCGAGATGCACCTTGGCGACGCCTACCCAAGAGACATCGCCTTCGCGAAGGTAGCCCCGGACAGCGGCACCTATTCTCTCCTTGCCATCAAAGGCGACACCGGAGCCAACAACACCTTCACGCGCATGGGCAACCCGGCGCCCATCGCCAGAGACCCGGATTACGGCTATTTGGCGCTCTTTTCCACGGAATCGATGCCCAACACGGACGCCATGATCGAT
>CAYLJT010000698.1:0-4778 GCA_964383995.1 uncultured Polyangiaceae bacterium | reverse complement strand
GCATCGTCGCCGGCGGTGGCGTGGCGCTCATCCGCGCGCAAGCGGCTCTCGAAGGCCTTTCGGTCGGCACCGAGCAACGCTTCGGCGTCAACATCGTGCGCCGCGCGATTGAGGAACCCCTGCGCCAAATCGCGGCAAACGCCGGCGAAGAAGGCTCGATCGTCGTCCAGAAGGTGCGCGACGGCAAGGGCTCCTACGGCTACAACGCGGCCACCAACGAGTACGGCGAGCTGATCAGCATGGGCGTCATCGACCCCGTGAAGGTCGTGCGGTGCGCGCTGCAGAACGCGGCGAGCGTCGCGGGCCTGATGCTCACCACCGAGGCGATCATCGCGGAGCGTCCGAAGGACGAGAAGCCCGCGGCGGGCGCCCACGCGGGCCACAGCCACGGCGACTTCTGATCCACGCCTGACCTGAAACGCGAAGGGCCGATCCCCACGGGGTCGGCCTTTTCGCGCTCTTAGAGCCCGAAATGCCGTGGTAGGCTGAGAGCGCGGCCCCGTGGCGAAATAGGCATACGCGGTGGATTTAAAATCCGTCGCCCGCAAGGGCGTCCCGGTTCGAGCCCGGGCGGGGCTACCTGGTTGAAGTGCTCACCGAAACAAGCGCGCCGTGATCGACGCGTCGATTTGACATCGCCTGCTACGCATCGCGTATTAGCCTTCTTTTGCAGCTCCCCATGACGCAAGACGACACTTCCGGCATCGGCGAAAACGACGCTCCCTCCACGAGCACAACGGAAAACGACGGCGATTCCGAGGGCGAAGCGACATCGCCGAAGCGCCCTCGACGCATCGTGCGCAGCCGCTCCACGAGCGAGATCGAGGCCGGTGCGCCGCCCGTGCTCGAAGCCCTCCCGCCCCCGAAGCAAGCGGCTCCCGTGCCGGCCAAGGGCGGAGCCCCCGAGCGAAAGCCCCCCTCGGCCACGAATGATGGCCGACGCGTGTTCGATTTTCGCAGCGAGCGTCCGCGCCCGGTGGAGCCCGAGCGGCCGCGCGCTCCTCGCGCCGAAGCCCCGCGCCGTGAGGGCTTTTCTCGCCCCGACCGGGGGCCGCGGAGCTTCGACAAACCTCGCGACAGGTCGCGCGGACAGGGACTGCGGCCCCGTCCGGACCGCGATCGTCCGCCCCGGCGCGATGAGGACGCGCCCTCAAACAGTCCCGCGACCGAAGCGCCGAAGCCTCGCGTCGAACAACCCCGCGCCGCGCAGGCTCCGAAGCCTGCGCCCAAGCTCGACGCCGCAAAGCCTGCCGTAAAGGTGGAGCCCAAGGCCCCCGAGCCCACCAACATCGGTGCTACCTTGGTCGGCGTTCCGCTCCCCAAGACGGGCGGTCAAAAGGTCGAAAAGGGCAAGCCGCGCACGGCAAAAGAGGCGCTCGCCTCCAAGGTGTCCGCGCGAGCCAAGGCCAAGCCCAAAGCGGAGGCTCGCTCGTCCGAGACATCGTCGGCCACCGCCTCACCGCTGCCCGCGCCCAAGAAGGCCCACGGCAGGGGCGCTGAAACAAAACCCGCGGCGGAAACGGAGGCCCAAACACCCGCCCCCAAGCCGTCCGTGTTTCAGCGACTATTGGGCTTGTTCCGGGGCAAGTAGGCGAGGGCTCAGGCGCCCTCGCCTCGGCGCGAGCTCACTTGTTGCACTGGTAAGGATCGGCCGACATCGTGCCTCGCGGATAGGCATAGACGAAGGTCATGCACATCTCGTCGGTCGACTCTTTGCCAGGGAAAACCGCGTGTGTTTGCGGGTTGTCCCACTCGCACGTCCACTCGATGTCGTCACCGGCGTTGATGGCAATCGTCGGCTTGTGCTCGTCGTAGGGGGGATGTTGCCAGTCGAAGGAGTCGTAGATGTGCTCTTTGCCCGCGTCCGTCGATTTCTCGATGGAGAAGTGGATGCCTAGCCCGTGCGTGTGCGAGGTGATGCCGAACAGCTCGATGTCGTAGGGCACCGTGCAGGCCGTCGTCTTCGTCGCTTTGGAGCTGGCCGGGATGATGAATGACCAGCTCGCGAGCCACATGATGTCGGCGTAGTGCTCGATCGTGGTCGGGTCCTTGGCAGGGTAGAGGTCGTAGCTGACCCCGCCCTGAATCACGTCTGTGGGAGACGCGTTGATGACGTGTTGCTCCAAGATGATGCGTTGACCGGGTTCGAGGTGAAAGGCCACGCCTTCGGGGAGATCGAGCGTGCGCTCGGGCGCAGAGGATCCGAAAATATAGGCGGCAGTCCCGTTGAGCTGTTCGGAGGCAGGGGAGCAGTCGTGGACCATCGCCTCGGCCTCGGTCACTGGCAACAACGCTGTGTCGTCGAGGACCTTGTAGGCGTTGAAGTGGTGTGAAAGGCCCACCATCGACGAGTGCATGGCGACCACGTCGAGGGGGCCATCGGCCGGCAGATTGATGATCTTACAGACCTGCCTCTCGGTCCCGGGGCTCACGTCGAAGGCTTCGATCGCCAGCGTGATGGGGTCGCCCGTCGGGGTCGTGTCCGTGCCACCCGCGCCGGTGCCCGAGGTCGTGCCTGTTGTGGCGCCTGCGCCGCCGCTGCCAGCGCCAGCGGAGGTCGACGATGCGTCCACCGGGTCGGCCTCGGAGCCGCAACCGAGGGCCGCGAAAAAAAGCACGAACGATGCGGCCCATGCACCCGCGGAGGAGCTTCTCATGGCGGCATTATCGCTGCAGTTCGGGGAAAATCGAGGTGTTTCGCCGCGGCGGTATTTGTTTAGCGGAGGTGTCTCGGACGGAGCTACTTCGCGATGACCGTCGAACAGCCGAGCAGGATCTGGATTTCACCTTCGAGATCGGCCCCGAGGGCCGCGCACGTTGTCGGGCAGAGGATGATCTTCGTGGGGTTCGACGCGTTGTCGTAGTGCCAACCCTTGCCGTCGCCCTCACAGGCATAGTTGAGCGGAATCGTCTCGGGCTCACCGCCCACGGCGGGCCCCGGCGTGTACACGATGTTGACGCGGTCCGTGTCAATCTCGCCCGTGGCGACCTCGGCGGGCAACTGGTACTCACATGGAAGGGTGGAGCCAGCGACCTTCTTGAGCGCGTCGGTGAACTCGGTTTGAATGTTGTTGCTGCTGACCAGGATGGCTTTTTCGGTGCCGCCCGCCGCCGCGACAAGGTTGGAAAACGTCTGGTCGGCGCCGGGCAGGCCAACCACGAACGTTTTGATGGAAGGCTTGTACTCGAAGGCCGTTTTGGCCAAGTCCACGATAGCGCTTTGATCTTCGGGATCGACACTGCCGCACATGGCGGCGCTTTGTTGGGGTAGACCGTCGGTCACGAGCAGGACGGCGGCGGCCATGTCGGGGTTCGCCGTGGCGACCTGAATGCCCGCCAAGAGCGCGCCGCCGAGGGCAGGGTAGATTGGCGTCGAGAAGCCGTCGGGCGCCTCACCGGCCAGGCCTTCTTTGATGGGCTCGGCGTTGCCGGGGAGCGCGCCAAAAGCCACCTTCGGCGTTTCGTAGGCGGGTTGATCGCACTCGGGCACGTTGTCCGGCGGGCGTGGAAAGAAGCCTAACCCCACGGTGAGGCCGGCTTGGTCCGGATCGTCGACGAACGCCGTCAGGCCCTGGACGGCGCCATTCCACTTGGTGCCTGCCATCGAGCTCGATTTGTCCATCATGATGTAGAGCGTCACGGGGACAATCTTGGCCTTGAGCTCGATCTCGCCGCAGGCGGCGTCCTCCGACAGCGAGCCATCGCCGAGGTCGGCGTCGAACAGCGGTGCCTCGGCGTCGTTCGTGAACGGGTGCCCGGTGCCGTCGTCGTTCGGGGAACACGCCTGACTGAGGAGGATCGGCAGCGTGATGCCGAAGCCGAGCACCAACAACTTACCCACGGAAGCCAAGCGCGCCATGGCCTGAGCCTATCAAACGCCCGGGGCTCTGTCGCCGGTCAATCGCGGCTCAACGGCGCAATAACGTGCTCGTCGTCCGCTCAGAAGCCGCCCACGATGCCGATGGAGCCTTCGCCATCGAGATCGCCGCCCTCGGGGAAGGCCACGGCGCCGCCGGCGCGGAGCGCGAAGTCTTCGCTCACGTTGACACGTCCTCCGAGATCCATCCTCCAAGCGACGCTGTCGAGCGTCGCGGGGCCGGTGCGAGCGGGCCCCACGCGGAGATCCAGCCGGCCTTCCTCGGTGTCGAGCGTGACGCCTGTGTACAGGAGGCTCGGACGCTGGTGTGTCGTCACGCCTCGGCTGCCAATGCCCATGACGCCGTAGACGGTGGTGTCGCCGTGGGTGCCCCCCTGAAGCTCCAGCTCGGGCGCCATGCTGGTCTTGGGGGACGTCGAATCGGAGGCCTCCCACGACTGGAAAACCATCGCCCCGCCCTCCACGCCAAAGTGCTTCCAGGTGTATCCGCCCCGGGCTCGCGCGCCAAACAGCACGGCGGGCGGAGGGCCCGATGGGATGGGCCTACCGCTCTCGTCGAAGTAGGTGTCGCAGCTCTCGGTGCATTCGAAGGACTGATTCTCCAGCGAGGCGCCCATCACGCCCGTGGCGCCCGGGCCCTCGGGGTCGCGATTGGACCTTTGCGACATGCGCACGTCGGCGCCCACGCCGCCGTAGGCCACCCTCCCCGCGGGGCCGCAAATCCAGCCTCCGGAGGTCGTTCCGCCGTAACCCGCGACCTCCACCTCCCCCGTGGACCCTTCTGACACACGACCCGCCGAGACGACCAACAGGCCTAGTCCAAGTGCCAATACGCTTCGTCGTGCTTTCATGTCCACCTGATAAAACACAGAGCGTGCCAGATGAGCTCGAAGAAAAACCG
>CAYLJT010000697.1:0-4781 GCA_964383995.1 uncultured Polyangiaceae bacterium | reverse complement strand
ACGCGTACAACTGCGCCCTTCGCAGCACGACGGTTTTGGTCGACCGGATCAGGTGCGCCACGCCGTCGGGCCGAAAAAAGCCGACGCCCCCGCCCCACATGCCCCGACTGCCCACCTCCAGGCTGCGCGACAAGGTCGCCGCGGGCTGCGCTGGAGCGCCGGTCACTTCGTCGACCAAGAAGCTCCCGGCGACCTTGGAAAAGGCGCGGTCGGGGTCGGACTCGTCGTTGACGAACAGCGTCTTCGAAGAGGTCCCGAGGACGACCACCCAAGGGGACACCGTCGTCGCCGCAAATTCGAGGAAAAACCCAGCAGAGTCCGGGCACACCAGGCGCAACGCGCGGTAGACGTCGAAGGGATCCGCATCCCTTTGAGGTGCAATGAACGTTCGCCCGAGGGTCACGCGCTCGGCCTGACCCTCACGAATTGCGTTGAGCGCGCGCTCCGCGCGCAGCAGATAACCGGCATCGTCGAGGCGCGCGTTCACGTGCGCGGGCAGATCGTCTGTCGGGACCGGAAAGGCCAAAAGCTCGGGGCCGTGGACCATCTCCCACAAACAGCGCTCCACCGCGTTGGAGGTGCGACCGGCCACCGTCACCGTGTGGGCGACGTGATCGAACACGGCCACCGTGGCCTCGCGCATCATGCGGCCAACGTCTTCTTCGTCGGGAAAGGGCTCGATTTCGAGCAGTCGAAAGACCTGATCGTGGGTCACATAGCCCACGAGCGCCTTGGAGAAATAGGCCGCGACTTCGGCGCCGCTCGGCGCGTGCTCGAGATCCGCGATGATCGTCGGGAGCACATCGGACATGCCTGGATAAAGGCTCTCGGCGCGGGTGCGATAGCCAACGACGGAGTAGCGCCGACCCCAACGGTGGGAGCCCAGGGCCTCGAGCAGGAACGATGAGCGGTCCGGGGTTTGGGCGCGGAGCGCCGCATAGGCACGCACCGGAGTGACGTGATCGGCGGAGATGGTCTTCGTGATCATGAGCTTTTGCTATCGGCCGGGACGTGGATGACCACGCGGACATCGGGCTTGATGCGCAGCGCGCCCAACATGGCTGAGTAGGGGCGAATGCCGTAGTCGGGCTGGGAGAGGGTGTGCTCGGCGACGAGCTTTTGCCCCTCACGGACGACGTTGATCCGAAGTGCGCGCGTCTTGCCATGCAAGGTCAGATCGCCCTCGATGACATAGCCCCCCGAGCTTCGCGTGACGCGCCGCGAGACCAGCGAAATTTCAGGAAAGCGCCGGGCTTCGAGCACATCGTTGACGATGTTGTCTTCGATCTTGCGCAGGTCCGCGGCGGAGAGCAGGGACGGCGCGGGCACGCCGCTCCGGAGCGCGTGAAGCACGCGGAGCGAGCGCGCATCGAAGCTCGCGCGCACCGCTCGCTCCCCCTCGTGCTCGATGGAAAAGCGCGTGACCGACAGCTCTAGATCGTGCGCGACCGCCGACAGTAGGCCTTCTTTTTCAGTGAAGAGCCTGCATGTCGCGTTGCGCTCGTCGAAGCGTTGAAGAGGCTCGGCGGGGGCTTCGGCGGAGGCCACGGACCTATTGGGGCGGCGGTGTGAACCCTGGAATCGTCGAGGGCATGCCCGGGGGCAGCGTCCAGCCCGAAGGGAGCGCCGTCGGAATTTGCCAGGCGCCGGGCTGGGCGGCAGTCGGCTGGGGTTGGGGCTGGGTCTGCGGATAGCCTTGCTGCGGATAACCCTGTTGGGGATAGCCTTGTTGCGGATAACCCTGTTGCGGATAACCCTGCTGCGGGTAGCCCTGTTGGGGGTAGCCTTGTTGGGGATAACCCTGTTGCGGATAACCCTGCTGGGGGTACTGGGCCTGCGGCTCATCCTTGGCGCAACCAAACACGACAGCGCCGAAGAGGGCGCCTAGCGCCAGCGAAGTGACCATGACTTTACGCATGGGGAACGATCCTCCGTCCGGCATAGGTGCCGGGCGCGGCGATACTATCCGAGGCCCGCGCGGCGTGCACGCGCTGCTTTGTGGTGTGCGCGGCCGTATGATGCGCGCGATGGCGAAGAAAAAGACCCCCGCAGCCAAGGCCGCGCCGAAGCGCGCCTCCACCACCACCCACGATCACGCGCGCCACATCCACTGCATTGCGTGCGGCAGGCACATCGATCCCGAGGAGCTTACCTCGATCATCACGATGAGCGCGGCGGTCCTCACGTGCCAGCACGGGAGCCAATTCGCAGCGTGCGCGGAGCACACAAAAGAGGCCCAAGCGCTGCTCGACGAGCACGACCGCACCGGGACCGGCGTGCGCGCCGCTCCGGCCTGGCATTGAAAGCGCCATGAAACATCCCCTGCCCTCCCATCCGCGCGCCGTCGTTACGGGCGGCGCGAGCGGCCTCGGCCGCGCGTTTTGTTTGGCGCTCGCCGATCGCGGCGCGCGCCTCATGATCGCCGACATCGACGAAGTCGGGGCCGCCGAGACGAAGCGCTTGGCCCTCGCGCGCGGGGCCACCGAGGCCATCACGACGCGCGTCGATGTGGCCGTCCTCGAAGACGTGGCGGCCCTCGCCGAGCGCGCGCAAGCCGCGTGGGGCGGCGCCGACCTCGTGATCAACAACGCGGGCGTGGCCACCGCCGGCCGCGTGGGCGAGACCACGATGGAGCACTGGCGCTGGTTGATGTCGATCAACCTGTGGGGCGTGATCCACGGCTGCCACGTGTTCGCGCAGCGCTTCCGCGCGCAGGGCAGCGGCCACATCATCAACGTCGCGTCGGCCGCGGGGCTGCTCAACGCGCCGGAGATGGGCGCCTACAACGTCAGCAAGGCGGGCGTCATCGCTTTGTCCGAGACATTGGCCGCCGAGACGCGCAACGAGAACGTCCACGTGACGGCGCTGTGCCCCTCATTTTTCGCGACAAACATCGGCAAAAACGCGCGCGGCGTGGAGAGCCGACAACGGGACATGGTCGAAAAATTGATGGCCCGCGCGCGCATCGACGCCGAGGGCGTCGCGCGCCACGCGCTCCGCTCCGTCGAGAGCGGGGAGCTCCACTCCGTGCCGATGGCCGACGCGCGCTGGCTCTGGCGGCTCAAGCGCGCGACGCCCGGGGCCTTCTCGGCGTTGGCCGCGAAGGGCACCAAGGCGATGAAGAATTTGTGACGGGCAGGGGCGACGGGCGGCTCGCGGGGCGGTGCTGAGACCGCCCCCCGCGCTCGCGCCGACGAATCAGGGGCAGGCCGCGCTCGAAACGGAGACGTCGTCGACGTTCCACTGCGAGACGGTAAAGACGCCGCCGCTACCCACGCGATAGCCGATGCGGATCTTCATGGCCGCGTTCTTGTAGCTGGAGATGTCGTACGACAGGCCTTGCCACGACGAATCGAGGATGCCCGACGAGCTCGATGCCCAAACGACGATCCAACTGCTGCCGTTGTAAACCTCGATGTCGTTCTGCATGTAAGGCGTGTAGTCGCTGTTCAGATAACGCCACAGGTTGATGTACAGCGTGCCGGGCGTGCCGGGGGCCGCCGCCGTGTTGATGACGGGGCTCTCCAGGTAATAGTAGGTAGTGCCATTGTTGGGGTTCAACGTGGTTGGGGCATTGCCGCCAATCACGACGCCGGCGAGCTTGTTGTCGGCCGTCGGGCTGTGGTCGCTGCTGGGATCGGGGTTGCCATAGCTTTGGCCCGAAGAGGCGGCGGCCGTGCCAATCTGCCAGTTGGTCCCGAGGGTCCAACCCTTGGAGTTGCCACCCGAGAAGTCGTCGAAGAAGTACGTCAGTGGGCCGCCCTGACAGACGACCGCGGCGTTCATACACTGGAACGTTCCACCGCAGCCGCAGGCGCCGCCGCCGCCGGGGTTGCCCTCGTCGACCTGACCATCGCAGTTGTCGTCCAGGCCATTGCACGTCTCTACGCTGCCGAGCGCATTGGGCACGCAGTTCAGCACGCCCGCTTGGCAGGTGACCGTGCCCGTCGCGCACACGCCCAACTGACCCGTGGGACAGGACGCTCCGCCCTCGGGGTTACCCTCGTCGACCACACCGTCGCAGTTGTTGTCGAGCGTGTCGCACACCTCGGCCGAGGGGGCGATGATGGGGAAGCAATCAATGACGCCGCCTTGGCACTGGATCTTGCCAGCGAAGCAGACGCCCTCCATGCCAGTCGAGCAATCACCGCCCGTGCCCACAATGGCATCGTCGACAAGACCGTTGCAGTCATTGTCGAGGTCGTCGCAAATCTCGATGACCGGCTGCAGGTCGGGGACACAGGTGAGCGCGCCCATGAGGCACATGGTCGTGCCCGCCGAGCAAATGCCGGGGACCGCGCTCGTACACGCGCTGCCGACGGCCGGGTCCGCTTCGTCGGTCAATTGGTCACAGTCGTTGTCCAAACCATCGCACACTTCGGCGCTGGGCTGATTAGGCACGCAGGTCGGAACCGAGCCGTTGTCACAGCCAGCCACGGTGACTTTGCACGCGCCCTCGCCGCACTCGATATCGGCAATGCCGTCGTTGCAGTCGTTGTCGACGTTGTCGCAGACCTCGGCCTCGGGCACGACTTCGCCCGCGCAAGGCCCCCAGTTGCCCGTGCTGTCGCAGGTCTGCATGCCGCCGTGGCACGGGCCCTTGCCCGCGCTGTCGACGGGTCGACCCGAATAGCAAGCCTGCGTCGCTCCGGTGACACACGAGCAGCCTTCATCGACGACGCCATCGCAGTTGTTGTCGACGCCGTCGCAGGCCTCGGTCTCGGGAATACAGGCTTCGCCGCCTTCCCCGCCCTGACCTCCCTGCCCTCCGCCGGTCGACG
>CAYLJT010000696.1:0-4809 GCA_964383995.1 uncultured Polyangiaceae bacterium | reverse complement strand
ATGTCGCGGTTGTCCGTTTGACGATAGGCGTCGACCGCGGTCTTGAGCAGCGAGCGCGCCCGCGGCAAGTTGGCTTGGTCCCCGCGAAGCAGCTCGCAACCCCTGTAAAACAGCATGCCGAGCGTCACTCTGTCTCGGACAACCCAGGCGCTGCTCGCGGCCTCGTCGGCGGCCGTGCGCGGCTCGGACAGGGCCTGATCGAGGCGCTTGTCGGCGCCGAAGGTGGCGGCCCAACCGAGCAGGTTCATCTTGCCGTGGCGCACGACGCCCGTGCTGCCGATGGCTTGCGCCTTCGCGATCCCCGCCTGCAGCTCCTGCAGCGCCTCTTCGTCGGCGCCGATGGTGGTCAAGGCGAAGCCCACGTTGACGGTGAGCATCGCCTCACGCTCTTGGAGACCTGCCGCGCGCGCGGCGCGCACCGCGGCCCTGCGCGCGTCGAGGGCCGAGGCGAGCTCGCCGCGCGTCTGGCGCACCACGGCCCGCGATTGCCACGCATCGACGGCGGCCGGCACCACGCGGTGCCGCTCCGCCAAATCGAGCAGCAACGTGGCCTCTTCTTCGGCCTTACCGAGCTGCCCCGCGAAGGCGTAGCGATGGGCGAGGGCCGCCGAGCAGCGGGCCTGCTCGTCGATCAGATCGAGCTTGGCCGCGCGGGTTCGCGCTTCATCCAAGCGCTCTTCGATGTCGAGGCCCTGACCCCGCGCGTCGTCGTAGCGAGCGCGGGCGCCGAGCGTGCGGATCTCGCTCGCGTCGTCGTAGATGTTGTCGCTCATCGCGGAAATGGCGGTCTCGCGCTCCGCCGAGCGCGCATCGAGGCGGCTGTACGCTTCGTCGAGGAGCTGCGCGCGGCCGAACGCCGTCGCGCCGTCGGGCGCGAAGACGAGCGCGCGATCGGCCATCGTGACCGCGTCCGTCAGGGAGTTCGTCGCGAGCGCGCGGCGCGCGGCCGTCTCCCAATAGCTCGCGGCCTCCACGTGTTTGCCGCCGAGGTCGAAGTGCTGCGCGACGGTCGCCGCATCTTCGCCCATCGATCCGAGCCAGCGCGCGGCCGCCGCGTGCAGTTCGCGCCGCAGCTCTTCCCCCGCGGACGCGTAGGCCACATCGCGGACGAGCGCGTGTTTGAACGTGTACTCGTCGAGCCCCGCGAAGCGTGAGCTGGTGTCTTCGACCAAGAGCTCGGCGGCGAGCAGCTTGCGAAGCACCGCCGCGGGCTCGGCCACGCCGAGGGCGAGGAGGCTCGGCTCCCACACCGACATGCCGAGCACGCTCATGCGCACCACGGCCTCGCGGCCCGCGTCGTCGAGGGCGTCGAGGCTCACTTGAATGGCCGCTTCGATGGTGGGCGCGCGCGTCGTGTCTTTTCCCGACGCGATGAGGCGCGCGAGCTCCTCGGCGAAAAGCGGTGATCCTGCGGCTTTTTCGGCCACTTGATCGAGCATTTGGTCGGTGGCGTTCTCGCCGATCACCGCCCGCGCGAGCTCCCGCGTGGCCCTGCGCGACATGGGTCGAAGCTCCAAGCGCACGTGCTCGTGACCCATGAAGCGCTGCGGTTGCTCGCGCCAAAATTGGGGCCGCATCATCATCAGCATGAACAGCGGCCGCCCGGTGCCACGCCCCAACAAGTGGTCGAGCCAGCTAACCGACTCGGGATCGGCCCACTGCGCGTCTTCGAGCACGAGCGCGATGGGACCGTCATTCATCGCCGCGAGGACAACCTCGGTCATCGACAGATAAAGCGCGTCACGTGCGCCGCGCGGATCGGCGCCGTCGGGGAAGGGTTGATTGGCCAAGAGGTGCGCGAGCAGGTCGCCCTCGTCGTGCACGAGGTGTTGGGCTCGCACGATCTGCTGCGCCTGCGACAGCGGCGCGCCCTTCGAGAGCCCGACGAGCGCGCGCAACACGTCCGCCGCGACGCCGAGGGCCTGGGCCCTTCCGTAAGGCTCGCAACGCACCGACACGAGGGCCGCGAGGTCGTCCTTCTCGTTGACGCGCGCCACGAGCTCGCGCGCGAGCCGACTCTTGCCGATGCCAGGCGGACCGGAGACGCTGACGAACGTCGGCGTTCGCGCGCTGACACAGCGATCGTAGGCGCCGAGGATCGACACGAGCTCCCCTTCGCGCCCGACGAAGGGCGTGAGGGCGCCCGCTTCGCGACGTCCTCGAATGGCCGCGCCCACCACCGCAGCGCCGTTGTCGAGGCGTTCGAGCTCGTAGAGGCCCCGCGCAAGCTCGGTGGTCGTGGCGTCCGCGACGACGCGCGCCGACTCCGCGTCCCTCGCCAGGGCCGCCGCGCGATCCACGACCTCCCCCGATGACCGAGACAAATCCACGCGCGTGCGCCCGGTGGCGATGCCCACGCGCGCGCCTTGCTCCACGAGCTGCTTGCCGATGCCCAAGGCGCGCGCCGCTTCATCGCCGTAGGCGCGTCGAGCTCCCAAGTGGGCCACCACCGAGTCGACGCCGAGGGGCAACGCGTCCGCGCCCATGTCGCGCAGCTTCTTGATGGTCTCGGCGCGTTCCTCGCCTGTCGCGACATGCAGCGCGACCAGGGTCGTAACGAAGCGGGTGCCAAAGCCGCCGCGCGGAGCCGCCTCGGGGACGATGGGCCGCGTGGCCTCCGGCAGGCTCGGATCCTTTGCGATGAGCTCGAGCGCTTCGACCACCTCGTTCGCCGACGAAGGACGCTTGTCTCGGTCCGAGGCGAGCATGTGGCTCACGAGCTCGTCGAGGGCGTCGGGCACGCCGATCGCAAGCTCGGAGAGCCGCGGCGCGGGCGTCGTCACGAGGCGCGCGAGGGTCGCGATCGACGTGGGCCCCACGTGTGGAGGTCGCCCTGTGATGAGCTCGAACAACGTCGCGCCGAGGGAATAAATGTCGCTGCGAACGTCGGCCGTCGCGTCGCCGCGCGCCTGCTCGGGCGCCATGTACGCCGGCGTCCCTACCACCGCGCCGGTCTTGGTGAGCTTCAGGTCGTCCTGCGACGCGACGCCGAAATCCACGAGCTTTACCGACAAATCGAGGCCGTCTCCGCGGGCCTCGTCTTTGATGAACACGTTCGAAGGCTTGATGTCGCGATGCAGGACCCCGGCCTCGTGCGCGGCCGCCAAGGCTTGCGCGAGCTGCTTCGTGGCCTCGATCGCCCTTCGCAGCGACAGCGGTGCGCGCCTTTGTCGCGCCTGCAAGTCTTCACCGTCGAGCCACTCCATGGCGACGTACGGCGTCCCTCGCTCGTAGCGTCGACCCAGAAGGTTCGGCACCGCTTCTTCGAAGTGCCCATACGCCACCACGCGTACGATCCCCGGGTGATCGAGCTCGGTGAGGATCTCGCCTTCGCGCAGCAGCCGTGCCGCGTCGCTCGTGTCCGAGCCGACGGCCATGACCTTCAGTGCGACGTCGCGCCCAGTCACCCGGTCGAACGCGCGGTAGACGATGCCGATGGCTCCGTGACCGACCTCGCGCTCCACGTCGAATCGTTCCAGCTGAACCTGCGGGCTGTCGCTCGTCGTCATGTCGGCAATTTCGTGGGCAGGATAGCAGGGAAGGGCTGGCGCATCGCGGAGCGACGCTCCTCGACGCGCGGGCTTTCGGTCGTTTTGTACCGGGGTTATGGCTGGCCGCCCATGACCCGTTTCCTTTTTCAATCGGCGCTCATGCTCGCTGTCGCCTTCGCGATGAGCGCCTGCGCCGTCACGCCGCGCGAGGTCACCCCGCCGCCGAAGCCCTACACCCGACACCACCACGAGGCGGAGGTCCCCAAACTCCGCTGTGGCCCAGGTGAAAGCGAGCGAGAGGGGCGCTGTGTCCCGGACGGAGCCCCCGAGAAGCTCAGCGCCGAGGGCTGTCCCGAGGACATGGTCTACGTGCCGCAAGCGACCTTCCGCTTCGGGTCTCCCGATCAAAAAATGCAGAATTTGGCCCGGGAAATCATCGGATTTCAGGTGTGCATCGATCGCACGGAGGTCACCGCAGGCGCCTACGAAGCCTGCGCCAAGGCCGGCAAGTGCCCGCCGCCATCGGCCAGCGTGTGGAGCGGCGAAGAGCGCCCCGAGGAGGGCGGCGCCGAGCTGTGCAACGGCGGCAAGGCTGACCGAGCCACGCACCCGATGAACTGTCTCAGCCTGACCATGGCGGAGAGCTATTGCTGGTGGAAAGGCCGGCGTTTACCGAGCGAAATCGAGTGGGAGCACGCCGCGCGCGGGCCCGATGGGCGCGAGTACCCCTGGGGAAGCGACGTGCCGAGCCCCAAGCTCGTCAACGCGTGCGACGGTGATTGCCGCGCCATCGGCGAGAAGACGAAGCACCCGTTCGACCCGATCTACATGGAAAAAGACGGCTTCGGAGGCACCGCTCCGGTGGGCTCGTTCCCGAAGGGGGTCTCGCCCTACGGCGCGCTCGACATGGCCGGCAACGTGGCCGAGTGGACCAACGGCGGGTTTTGCCCCAACGGCAGCGACACCTGCCGCAGCAAGATGCGCAGTGTCCGCGGCGGCGCGTTCTCGCATCCCCGGGTGACCTTCCTCGCGGCCAGCAGCCGCGATCCGAGGGACCCCGCGACGCGCACGCCGGCCATCGGCTTTCGCTGCGCCAAGACACCGAAACCCGAGGGAAACTGAGCGCCTCGGCCCCCGTCTGACACCTTGACGGTAGATACGGACGCTTCTACGGTCCGCCCATGCGCCGCCACATGGGCTTCATCGTCATCAGCATCCTCACGGTGATCGCCGGGTTCGTTACGTACTTCATGACCTCCACGTGGGAGGGTTGGGAGTACATCCTTCAGATCGTCGGCAAGGGCGACAACATGCCCAT
>CAYLJT010000695.1:0-4814 GCA_964383995.1 uncultured Polyangiaceae bacterium | reverse complement strand
AGGCGTTTAGCGATGGTTTCCAGACCACGGTGTTGCCGAGCAAGGCGGGCGCCGAGGGCAAGTTGCCCGCGATCGCGGTGAAGTTGAAGGGCGTCGACGCGAGCACAAACCCCTCCAAAGGCCGCGGATCCGAGCGGTTCCACGAGCCCGCCGGGGAGAGCGGTTGCTCCTCGTGGATCTTGGTGGCGAAGGCGACATTGAAGCGGAGGAAGTCGACGAGCTCGCAGGCCGCGTCGATCTCGGCTTGGTGCGCGGTCTTGCTCTGACCGAGCATGGTGGCCGCGTTGAGCACCGGGCGCAGCCGCGTGGCGAGCAGCTCCGCTGCGCGCAGAAAGATGGCCGCCCGCGCCTGAAACGGCATCGCGGCCCACTCCGCGTGAGCCTTGAGCGCGGCGTCGATGGCGGCCTTGGCGTGCTCGGCCCCCCCCATGTGCGCGCGCCCCAAGAGCAGCGAACGGCGATGCGGCGAGCGCACCTCGTGGATGTGCCCCGTCTCGATACGCTGGCCGCCAATGGTCATCGGCAGCTCCAGGGTCTCGCCGCTCATGCGGTGGAGGGCCTGCTTCAACGCGGCGCGCTCAGAGCTGCCGGGGGCGTAGGAGAGGACGGGCTCGTTTTGCACGGGGGGCGTCATGGAGCGCAGTCTAATCACGTTTGTCGCGAGATATTTCTTCGGTTGCAGGCCGATGTGCTAGGCGATGCCCGTGGCCAAGAAAGAGCTGCCCCTCGTTGTGGACCTGCCTCGGCCCGGTGAGGACCGGCCCGTGTGGTCGCGCGTGGGCCTCATCGCGGCAGCGGGGTTTGCCATTGGCATCCTCTGGCCGCGGCTCGCGGGTCTCACCATCGGCCCGAGCGCCCCCGAGGACGCCAAGGCGAAGGCGGAGGCGGCTGCCGCACCCCCTTCCAGCGCCTCCGCGGGCCCCTCCAGCGCCGCGCCGCCTGCGTCCGAAGCCCAGGCCCCTGCCCCCGAGCCCGGCCCTGCAGCAGCGCCTGCCGCGAAGCAAACGGTGGTCATCGGCGCGGGCTCGATCCTCCGTTGCTGGGACGACAAGAACAAGAAGGTCGAGGAGTGCGGCGAGCTGCAGCTCGACCCGGTGGCCAAAAAGAAGCTCGCCACGCTGGCCGAGTGCCCCGCTGCCTTGGGCCTCGAAGGCAAGGTGGTCGTGAGCTTCGACGTCGACTTCAAGAAGAAAGAGGTCCACGTCTCGAAGGGCAAGAAGAACACACTGCCCACCTCCACCATCGACGGCGTGGTGCAATGCGCCGCCAAAGAGCTGGCGAAGGTCGACCTCGGCGAAGTGCCCCACAAGCTGCGGCGCTACACCGTCGCATACACGCTCACGTTCTATCCCCCCGGCAAACAACCCGAGGCCGAGCCCGAGGGGGCGGCCCCCACGGAGCCCGACGCCAAGGGAGCCACCACCGACGAGACGTCGGCGACGGGGAGCGCCACCGTTTCGTGGGACACGGCGCTGGTCCGCAAGACGCCCAAGGACGGCGATATCGTGGCGCGCGTGGTCCGCGGAACGCGCGTCAAGATCGTAGCGAAGCAAAACGACTGGTACCGGGTCGAGGTGAGCGGCAAAACCGGGTGGGTCTACCGAGGAGCCATCGGCCTCTGAGCGTCCGTTGCGTGGTGCAACCCACGCCGCCGCGCTGATCCAGGAGCCGACGTCCGGGGAGTCAACCCCCTAACGGGCTCCGTCAACGGGACCGCCTAGCTTCGCTTTTCGCTGAAAATAAAAGGCGAATTGCTTCGGCAACGTTCTTGCTTTACGGGGCGGCGTGCGGATTCCGAGGGCCTCGGGATCGGCCAGGAGGTTTCTTCCATGAGACGGTGGATTCGATCCTTGCTGCTGGGTTGCCTGGTCCTAGGGACCACGGCAGGCAGCGTGGGTTGTGCAGAAGAGCGCGACCCGATTAACCGCGTTCAAGCGAACGCCTTGGCGAAGAGCTTCTTCGTCGGCAACGACTTGAAGAGCATCGCCGACGACCCCGAGTTCTACATGCGGGGCACAGTCATCGACGTAGGCTACGGCGCCGCCCAAGACGGCCTGTTTACGTCGACGTACGCGCAGCCGGTTTCCCGTATCAAATGGGAAATCACCGAGGGCTACCTCAACGCGCGCCTCGCGTTCGAGCGCATCGAGGGCACCGACGGCAAGGGCGAGCCCATCTCGGGCATCAAAGAAAAGGCCGAAAACGACGGCCAAATCATCGCGAGCTTCCGCATCGAGAGCCACTTCGACATCCGCCGCGCCTACAACTCGCAGACCGGTGAAGAGTCGAACGTGGTCGAAGAGAACACGAGCGATAGGCCTTGGTACGAGCGCGAGTACATGCGCATCGACTGGTCGCAGAACCTCATCGCGAGCGCCTACGACTTCGACACGCTGGCGCAGGTGGGCCTCTACGGCGGCGTCAGCTACGAGAACCTCGCCTACTACGTAAGCGAGGCCGGACACCCCGACGCGCCCGTCTTCGATGCGGAGTCGGGCTACTTCGACATCACCAACAAGGCCTTTGCGACGCCGCAGCTCCTCGATCTCTCGTCCCTCGGCTGGGGCATCGACAGCTACCCCGCGTGTTTCCTCGACGGCGATTTCGCCGGCGGCACCGCGCCCTACGGCAACTGCAACCCGGTCGAGCTCAAGATTCGTTTGAGCTTCAAGAAAGTGGTCGACAACGACTACGAGCCGCTCGACTTCGACGGCTACCGCTTCCAGGCCTTCGGTATCTTCAACTACTCGAGCCAGCGCTACGGCTACGAGCGCAACTACGGCCTGATCGACTCGAAGTGGTACCGCTTCGCCGCCCGCTACAACATGTGGGAGCGCAGCCACTACTACTCGAACCCGAAGAAGATGACCGGCGAGATCGCTTGCGCGACCGAAGCCACCACCATCACGCCGACGGGCAACGCGCTGTCCGATCCGAACCGCGACGACAACGGCGACGGTACGGCGGATGAGTGCGCGGCCGCTGGCGCGGGCTCGCGCTGCGACGTGTTCAACCAGAAGTGCACCCTGCCCTACCGCGAGCGCAAGCAGGTGACGATCCCCTGGTTCCTGTCGGGCAAGACCGACGACAGCACGTTCGAGTCGGTCAACTGGGCCGTCCTCGAATGGGACCTCGCCATGAAGACCTCCGTCCAGGTCGCGCGCCTCGTCGAGTGCCGCAAGACCGGTGGAGCCAACTGCGACGCCGACTTCCCGATGTGGACCGGCCAGCAGGACGACATCGATGAGGCAATCGTCATCGCCAACGAGCTCGACAAGTGCCACCGCGAGCGCGGCTACGACGACGAGAGCTGCACCAACGACGCGAAAGCGGCCGCCCAGAGGGTGTCCGACGAGCGCGGCGACGGCAGCGGCGCGGCGATCGGCGAGGTCGTGACCAAGCAACCCGCCATCGTGCTTTGCCACAACCCCGCGATCGCGAGCGATCACGAGGCTTGCAAGGCCGTCCCGGGCGAAGCGCGCCTCGGCGATCTGCGTCGCAACCTCGTGACGGTGGTGGACACGCCGCAGACGCCCTCCCCCTGGGGCATCATGGTCGACGGCGACGATCCGCTGACCGGCGAGAAGGTCGCGGCGAGCATCAACATCTGGGATCACGTGACGGACCTGGCGAGCCAGGGCCTCGTGGATCTCGTCCGCTACATCAACGGCGAGCTCCCCACCTCCGAGATCACCAATGGCGAGTACATCCGTGAGTGGGGCCGCGCCTCCGACCTTTCGGGCGGCGGCACCGGGACCACGATGTCCAAAGAGCAGGTGAGCGAGCGCCTCGCGGCGACCTCGCGCACCGACAACAAGACCTTCCGCGAGGTCGAAAAGGTGGGCATGCCGGCGGAGCTCCGCGCGGCCGTTCGCACCACCGAGAAAGAGGTCGCCGACGCCGCCGTCAGCGCCACCGTCAGCTCGACCAAGGCCCTCGAAGCGCGCGCGCGCATGCAGCTCGCCCGAGGCACCCACGTCGAGACCGAGCTGATGAACCAAGCGATGCTCGACCTCGCTGGCGTTCACGGCGCGGTCCCCACCGAGGGAACGGTCGCCGATCAGGTGTCGCCCCTCGCGCTCAACAACCCCAAGATCATGTCGGATCTGCGTAAAATGCAGGAAAACGCCCTCGCCGCCCGCGGCGCGTGCATCCTGCACGAGGCCCCCGAGGCGTCCGCTCTCACGGGCATCGCCGAAGGCCTCACGCGCAAGTTCCCCATCGATCCCAACGAGACCGAGGCCGCCAAGCTCGATCGCTACGAGCGCATGCGCGGTTACCTGAAGCGCAAGTACACCTACGCGGTCATCGCGCACGAAATGGGTCACTCGATTGGCCTTCGCCACAACTTCGTGTCGACCTACGCCTCCCTCTTCTTCCGCCCGCAATATTGGCAGCTCCGCACCAAGAACGGCTCGGTCACCAAAGAGTGCACCGACGCGGTCAGCGATGGCTCGACCTGTGTCGGCCCGCGCTACTTCGACCCCATGACCACCGAAGAGCAATCCCAGCTCATCTGGATGTTCATGCACTCCACGGTCATGGACTACCCGGGTGACGTGTCGCAAGACCTCGTCGGCCTCGGCGTCTACGACTTCGCAGCGGCGCGCTTCTTCTACGGCGACAGCGTCTCGGTCTACGCCGACGCGGGCCGCCTCGGCGCGGGCACCCCGATCGGCGCGGGCTTGCTCAGCGCGACCGACACCTTTGGCGGCCTGTTCGGCATCAAGTACGGCAAGGGCACGGGCACTGGAAACAACGCTTTTGTGCAGGACTTCCACTACTCGCAGCTCCAAAACGAGCTGAACGTCATC
>CAYLJT010000694.1:0-4826 GCA_964383995.1 uncultured Polyangiaceae bacterium | reverse complement strand
CCTCCAACGTGCTGGTCACCAAGGGCGGTCGCACGGTGCTCCTCGAGTTCGGCCTCGTCACCGACCTCAAGCGCAAGGGTGACGGGCCCGGCGACGTCGCGGGAACGCCTGCGTACATGGCCCCGGAGCAGATGTCGTCGCGAGCCTTGGGCCCCGCCAGCGACTGGTACTCGGTGGGCGTGGTGCTCTACGAAGCGCTCACCGGCTGTCTGCCTTTTCCCGAAGAAGACGGGGGCTGGTCGCGGGCGATGCGGATGAAGCAAATGTTCGATCCGCCGCCGCCCGAGGAGCTCGCGCCCGACGTGGATCCGCTGCTCTCCGAGCTGGCGATGGGGCTTTTGCGGCGGGAGCCCGAGCAACGTTTCACGGGGCGAGACGTCCTGCGGCTGATCGGCGAAAAGACGGTCAACGAGGCCTCTTCGGAGGGAAAAACGGCGCCCACCACGGCCATTTGGGGGCGCGACCGGCACCTCGCGACCATCCAGGGCGCCTACCAACAGTCGCGCTCGGGCAACGCCGTCATCGTGTACGTCCACGCGGTCTCGGGCATGGGCAAGAGCACCGTGGTCCGCAGCTTCCTCGATGGCATCATCGACGAAGGCACCGCCGTCGTGCTGGAAGGCCGCTGCTACGAGCGCGAGAGCGTCCCGTACAAGGCCCTCGACAGCCTCGTGGACGCGTTGAGCCAATACCTCGGCCGCCTGCGCCCCGTGGATGCGCAGGCCCTCTTGCCCCGCTACACCGACGCCCTGGCGCGGCTGTTCCCGGTCTTGCAAACGGTGCCCAGCGTGGCCGCGGCGCCCAAGGCCTCCCGCGAAGTGTTGGACCCGCTCGAGCTACGTCGCCGCGGCTCCTTGGCGCTGCGCGAGGTGTTCGCGCGGATGGCCGATCGGGGCCCCGTGGTGCTGTCGATCGACGACCTGCAGTGGGGTGATCTCGACAGCGCGCTGCTCCTCGCCGAGCTCTTCGCCGAGCCCGATCCGCCCTGTGTGCTGCTCGTCGCGAGCTACCGCGACGACGCGAAGAGCATGACGGCCACCCTCGACATGCTGCCGAAGGCGGGCTCGAGGAACGTGATCGATCTACCCATCGAGCCCTTGTCCGATGCCGATGCGTTGGCGCTCGTGGAGAGCGAGCTCGGCCGCAAGGACCGGGCGGGGGCCCAGCTAGCCCGCGTGATTGTCCGGGAATCCAAGGGCAATCCGTTCTTTTTGCACGAGTTCGTGCGCACCGTTCAGGAGACCGCGCCGGACCTCGAAGCGAAGGAAGGGCTGCCCTGGGCGGGGCTCCAGGCCCTCGACGATTTGCTCGCGGCACGGGTCGCGCGCTTGGCCCCTGAAGCGCGCTCGCTGCTCGAAACGGTGAGCGTCGCGGGACGGCCGATCCCACTGCAAACGGCGAAGAAAGCCGCCGAGGTCGAGTCGGAGGACAACGCTCCGGTAGCCGTGTTGCGCGCGGGCAACTTCGTGCGCATGCACAACCGCGGGGAGGGCAAAGAGGAGATCGAGCCCTTCCACGATCGCGTGCGCGAGACCGTGGTCTCGCGGCTCGATTCGGCCCTCTCGGTGACGCGGCATCGGGCCGTCGCCCTCGCCCTCGAAGCCAACAACGAGGCCGATCCCGAGGCCCTTGCCGAGCTGTTCCGAGGCGCGAACGAGGCCGAACGGGCGGCCGACTACGCGGTGCTCGCCGCCGACGACGCGCGCCGCGCCCTCGCCTTCGACCGCGCCGCCAAGCTCTATCGCCTCGCCATCGAACAGCGGCCCAAGGACCACCCGTCCCGCCACGCGTTGTGGGAGAGCCTGGCCGATACGCTGGCCAACGCCGGCCGTTCGGCCGAAGCCGGGGAGGCCTTCGAAACCGCGTCGAAGATGGACGGGGCTACCGACGCCCTCGATCTGCGTCGCCGCGCTGGCGAGCAATTCCTCGCCAGCGGCCACGTCGACCGCGGCGCCGCGCTGCTCGGTGAGGTCCTCGACGCCGTTGGCATTCGCAACCCCAAGACCCCGCTCGGTGCCCTTTTCTACCTGCTCTTGTGCCGCATTTGGCTTCGTTTTCGGGGCTACGCGTACAAAGAGCGCCGCGCCGACGAGCTGCCTGTCTCGGACCTCCGGCGCGTGGATCTTTGTTTCGCGGCCGCCATGGGCCTTGCCATGGTGGACAACGTGCGCGGCGCGTACTTCAACGCGCTGAGCCTCGTGCTCGCGCTGCGCGCGGGCGAGCCCTACCGCGTGTCGCGCGCCCTCGCGACGGAGATAGGCTTCCACGCCACGCGTGGAAAGGCCGGCATTCCCACCGCCGAGAAGCTCGTCCCGATCGCCAAGGACATCGCACAGCGCACGGGAAATCCCCACGCCATCGGCCTCGCCACGATGACCGAGGGCATGACGCACTACCTCGTGGGGCAGTGGAAGAGCGGCTACGACCTGATCACCGCTGGCGAGACCATCCTGCGGGAGCGTTGCTCGGGGGTCGTCGCCGAGCGTTACAGCTCGGTGCTCTACGCGCTCCGAAGCCTGGTCTACCTGGGTCAGGTCGGCCGCGTTCGGGCCGAGCTTCCGGGCTACCTGGAAGAAGCAGCGGATCGCGGAAACCTGTTTTTTACGACCTATCTGCGCCTGCGTTACGGCTACCTGGAGGGCCTCGCGGAGGACGATCCGCGGGCCGCGCGGGCCACCGTCGACGCCGGCCTCACGCGCTGGACCAAGCGCGGTTTCCACATTCAGCACTACCTCGACGTCTTCGCGAAGGGCGAGATCGATCTCTACGAGGGCAACGGCCAAGGCGCCCTCGACAGGCTCCAGGGCCGCATGCCCTTCATCAAGAAGAACATGCTGATGCGGGTTCAGCATTTTCGCGTGGAGATCCTGTTTCTGAGGGCCAAATCGGCCCTGACCGTGGCGGCCAAGATGGAGCCCGGAGCCAAGCGCGACGCGTTCGTCGCCTCCGCGGTGAAAGACGCGAAGCTTCTGAAAGACCAGGGCATCGCCTGGGCCGTGGCCCTCTCCGAGCTCACGACGGGCTGCGTCGAGCTTGTCACAGGTCAACGCGAAGCAGCGCTCGCGACGTTGGATCGCGCGGCCGCGTTGCTCGACGAAGCGGACATGCGGCTGCATGCCGCGGGGGCGCGCCGCCTGCGCGGAAAGACCTTGGGAGAAGCCGGCAAGGCCCTGGTCGCCGAGGCCGACGCCTTGGCGCGCAGCGAGTCGATCCAGAACCCTGAGCGCTGGATGCGGCTCGTGGTGGGCGACTTCGTGTAGCGGGGCCGAGCCCCTTTTGTCTCGGACAACCCGGGCCCGATCAGGCCCGCACGCCGCGCTTCCAGACGCTCCAGCTCGGGTCGAACACGAAGCGCAAGACGAGCCTGCCCCAGGACTCGTACTGAAACAGCGGATCGTAAAATTCCGGCGCGATTTTGCGCACTCTTGCGATGCGGCTCCAGGCCACGTTGGGCAGATCGTGGTGCTCGTTGTGGTAGCCCATGTTGAACGTGAGCAGGTTGCCGAGCTTGCCGTAGTTGGAGTAGCTGTCCTGCCCTTCGCGGGCGTAGAAATGCTCGCTGATGGTGTTGGCGTTCAGGGGATGAAGGCCGAACGTCACCAGGAACGAGAGCGCCAAATACGCGAGCGAGCGGCCGCCGAGCGTGGTCCACACGGTGGCGACCATGGTGAGCTGAATGGCCAGGTTGAACAGGCTCCAGCGCTCGAAGAAGCCCCCCGCCTTGGTCACGAAGTGAACGCGAAACGGGTAGACCACCGGGTACATCGCCAGCCAAATCGCCTTGCCCAGGGGCCCCAAGGCCGAGAGCTTCGCCTCCCATTTGCGCTGAATGCTGAAGTCGATGGCGTAGATGGCGAGGTTCTTGTGGTGGATGTTGTGGTACTTGAAAAACGACTCGGCGGCGGGGCCGGGCACGGGCAGGTTGGCCACGAAGGCGGCCAGGCGGTTGCCACGTTTGGTGCGGAAAACCAGGCCGTGACAGCACTCGTGCATGAGGTTGAAGAGAGACGCGTTGCACACCGCGCCGACCGTGTAGGCGCAGGCCAAAATGCCCCAGATGGACGCGTCTCGCACGAAGTACGCGGCGGTAAACTGCACGACCACCAGGCTCACGATCACGATGAACGTGGTGGGCGCGGGGCCCATCAAGCGGCGCAGCTCGGGGTGTGCGCGCAACATGGCGCGAGCCCGCTCGGTGTGCGGGTTCTTGTGCACAAGCGGAATGAACGAAGGGGGCCCGGCCGTCGCGTCCACCACGAGGCAAGCCTACACGGCCTTGCGACGCGGACGAAAAGACCTGCGACGACGGCGCGGGTGGCTCGCGGGAGCGGACCGTTCTACAAGGATTCCAAGGGCCATGGAGGCAGCGTGAAATCCCTCGAACAACGCGAAAAAGAAGCGGTATTCGCACGATTTTCGCCCGGGACCCGGGCGGGTCACTACGAGAGCTTCTTTTTGAGGGCCAACCATCCCAGTAGGCCCCTCGCCTTTTGGGTGCGTTACACGCTGATGAGCCCGCAGCATCGGCCCGAGGCGGGCATCGGCGAGCTGTGGGCGGTGTGGTTCGACGGCGAAAAAAAACAGAACATCGCCGTGAAGAACGAGGTGCCCATCGCCAACTGCGTCTTTTCGCAGAACAAGCTCGAAGCCATCGTCGAGGGGGCGCGCCTCGACGAAAGCTCGCTGCGTGGTGGGGCGAGCGCCAACGGCCACCGCTTGGAGTGGGACCTCCGATACACCGGGAATGAGCGGCCGCTCTTCTTGATGCAACACGCGCTGTACGACCTGCCGTTGCCCCGCGCGAAGAGCCTTGTCGGGCTACCGCT
>CAYLJT010000693.1:0-4835 GCA_964383995.1 uncultured Polyangiaceae bacterium | reverse complement strand
ACGTGCCCAGCCTCGTCCCCGACGACGACGAGCGCGGAAAAGCTGAAGCGGCGACCGCCTTTCACGACCTTCGCCACGCGGTTGATGTGAATCACCCGCTCCTTCAGCTTTTCTTCGTCGAGTTGATCGAACGCCATATCTTCCTCGCCGGCGCTCTGTCGCGCCGCTCAAATCTCAGAACGAAAGACCCGCTTCGCGGGCGGCTGCCGCGAGGGCGCTCACCCGACCGTGGTAGGGATAGCCGTTGCGATCGAAGACCACCTTTTCGATGTTCTTCGACTTGCAAAGACCGGCGATGAGAGCGCCCACCTTTTTGGCGGCGTCCACTTTGGTGCCTTCCTCGAGGGCGCCCTTCAGCTCCTTCGAGAGCGTCGATGCGTGGGCGAGCGTGTTGCCCGTGCTGTCATCGATCACCTGCGCATAAATGTGGCGGGCGCTCTTGAAGACGGTGAGCCGCGGACGCTCTGTCGTCCCATTAACTTTTCTGCGGATACGGAGCTTGCGGCGCTCCCGACCGACGATTCTCATGCCCATCTTCAAATCTCCGGGGCAGGCTTCACGCGCTGACGCGTGAAGCTACCGACTACTTCTTGCCGCCCTTACCAGCCTTACCGGCCTTCTCCCGGACGCGCTCACCGCGGTACCGAACGCCCTTGCCACCGTAAGGCTCCGGCGGACGGAACCCGCGAATGGTGGCCGCGGTCTGGCCGATGACTTCCTTGTCGGCGCCGGTCAGAATGACGACCGTGCCCTTGGAGTCTGCCGGAATTGCGGCCGAGATACCCTTGGGGAGGGGGAAGTTGACCGGGTGCGAAAACCCGAGCGCAAGGTTCAGGATAGTACCCTTGAGCTCGGCGCGGTAACCGGTGCCCTTGATCTCCAAGGTGCGCTCGTAGCCCTCGGCCACGCCCTTCACCATGCTGGCGATGAGCGCGCGCATCAGGCCCTGCAACCTTGCCGCAGAGCTTCCGGCCGCCGTGCTCGTTACGAGCACCTTCGGACCGTCCACTTTGACCTGGACACCCTCGGTGATCTTGCGGCGAAGCTCGCCCTTCGGACCCTTGACGAGGACGTCACCACCTGCGGTGCTGACGGTGACCCCCTTCGGGGTCTCCACCGGGCGCTTGCCGACCCGCGAAGTGCGGACGGGTGCCGGAGTTGCTGCGGTATCCATCACCACACCTCACACATCAGCTCGCCACCAAGCTTCAGACGACGGGCGTCCCGATCGCTCATCACGCCGTGAGACGTGCTGAGGATCGAAATTCCGAGGCCGGCGAGAACCCGCGGAATCTGGTCGTGCCTGACGTAAACACGGCGGCCAGGTCGAGAGACGCGACGAACGCCGTCGATGGCTCCCGCGCGGTCCCGGCCGTACTTGAGCACGATCGTGAGCTTGTCGCTCGCGGCCTCGCTAGCACGGACGTCGGCGATGTAGCCCTCCGACTTGAGAATCTCGGCGACCGCCTTCTTGAGGCGGCTGGCCGGGATCTCCGTACGGTCGTGGCGCGCGAGGGACGCGTTTCGAATGCGCGTCAGCATGTCTGCGATGGGGTCAGTCATCATGGCGTCACCAACTGGCCTTGATTACGCCCGGGAGCTCTCCACGGAGCGCGAGCATACGAAGACAGAGTCGACAGAGCGCGAAGTCGCGGTAGAAAGCGCGCGAGCGACCGCAAACCTTACAACGGCTGCGGTGTCGCACGGCGAACTTCGGCGGACGATTCAGCTTCGCGAAATCCTTTGCACGGGCCATTTGCTCAATCCTTCAAACGGGGCAAGTCCGAGAGTCTCACGCTGGGCAATGCCATCAGCGCCTGAAGGGGACACCGAGCTCGGTCAGGAGCGCGCGTCCTTCCTCGTCGGTCCTCGCCGTGGTCACGAACGAAATGTTCATGCCTTTCACGACGTCGACCTTGTCGTAGTCAATCTCCGGGAAAATGATCTGCTCCCGGAGACCCATGGTGAAGTTGCCGCGCCCATCGAAACCGCGGGGCGAAACACCTTTGAAATCGCGAACTCGCGGCAGCGCGAAGCTCACGAGGCGGTCGAAGAACTCCCACATCCGGGTGGCCCGCAGGGTCACCGTGGTGCCGATGGCCAAGCCCTCGCGGAGCTTGAACGTGGCAATCGACTTGCGAGCGCGCGTGATCACCGGCTTTTGACCGCTGATGGACCGGAGGTCCTCGACGCCCGCATCGATGAGCTTGGGGTTCGCGACCGCACCGCCAAGACCCATGTTGATGACGACCTTCTCGAGGCGAGGCACCATCATGGGGTTCTTGTACGAGAACTTCTTCTGCAGGGCGGGCACGACGTTCTTCGTGTAGTGCACGCGCATGCGGGGCATGTAGTCCGGGCCGAGCGTCGTGTCCGAGACACGCGGCGCGTCGGCTCCGCCCTTCGCCTCTTTGCCCTTCTTGCCGGCGTCCTTCTTGGCGCCCTTACCGGCGTCCTTCGGGCCCGGGGGACCCTTGGGAGCGTCCTTGGGCTTCGACGCCTTGGCGTCTTTCTCTTTGTCTTTATCTTTGGCCATGGCTCAGCCTGCGACGATGGGGGCGCCGCTCTTCGCAACGCGGATTTTCTTGCCATCTTCGCCCGTCTGGATGCGAACCCGGGTCGGCTTGCCGGTTCCGGGATCCACGGGCATGACCTTGGACTCGTGGATGGGCGCTTCCTTCTGGATGCGTCCACCTTCCGTCGCTTGGGGCGTGGGGCGTTGGTGACGAGTCACCATGTTGACGCCCTCGATTACGACGCGACCTTCGTCTTTCAGGAGGCGCGTAATGCGTCCCTGCTGACCCTTGTGCTTACCACTGGTCACGACGACGAGGTCGCCCACCTTGAGGCGATTCATCAGAGCACCTCCGGCGCGAGCGAAATGATCTTCATGAACTTCTTCGCACGGAGCTCACGGGCAACCGGCCCAAAGATGCGCGTGCCGATCGGCTCGCGGTCCTTGTTGATGAGCACTGCGCTGTTGGTGTCGAACTTGATGTAGCTGCCGTCCGACCGTTGGTACTCGCGCTTCGTGCGAACGACGACCGCGCGGGCGATGTCGCCCTTCTTGACCTTGGTGCCGGGCAGACACTCTTTGATGGAGACGACGATGACGTCGCCGAGGGCCGCGTACTTCCGACGTGACCCACCAAGCACCTTCAGGCACTTGACGAGACGAGCGCCGGAGTTGTCGGCGATCTCGAGATTGGTTGTTACCTGAATCATGGCGCTACTCCTGCACGGGGCGCGACACGAGTCGCGTTACGAGCCAGCGCTTCTCGCGAGAAATCGGGCGGTGTTCCTCGATCTCCACGCGATCACCCGTCTTGAACTCGTTCTTGGGGTCATGCGCCTTGTAACGAGCGCGGTGCCGCGTGTACTTCTTGTAGATTGAGTCGAGCGCGTTGCGGACGACCTCGACCGTGACGGTCTTGTCCATCTTGTCGCTAACGACTCGACCCACGAGCGTACGGCGAAATCCGTGGGCTCGCTTGGTGGGCGCCGTGCGCACCGCCGGTGCGGCCGTCTCTTGGGCGGGAGGCGCCGCGACGACGGCCTTTTCGACCTTCGCTTCAGCCGCCTTGGGCTTCGCGCCGGCCTTTGCGGCCGAGGGCTTCGCCGCCTTCGCGGTAGTCTTTGTTTTTGCCTTATCGGTGGCCATAACTCTTTAACCCCTTACGCCTTTCCGTCGGCTTCAGGGGCCTGCTCGGACGCTGCTCGCTCCACCAGGATCGTCTTCAGCCGCGCGAGATCGCGCCGGGCCTTCCGAATCGAGGCGGTGTCGTTCAGACGGTTCGTAAAGTTCCTAAAACGCGCTTGGAACAGGTCCTCTGCGACGGATTTCTCCAGCTCGCGAAGGTGCTCTGTGGTGCGGTCACGTAGCTCTTTGGCTTTCATGGCGACTCCCGGGTCACAGCGCGCCGCGCGCGAGGAACCGACACTCCATAGGAAGCTTGTGCGCAGCGAGGCGGAATGCCTCTTTTGCGACGTCCTCGGGGATCCCCGCAAGCTCGTAAAGAACTTTGCCGGGCTTCACGACGGCGGCCCATTCCTCCGGCGCACCCTTTCCTCCACCCATGCGGACTTCGAGGGGCTTCTTCGTAACGGGACGGTCGGGAAAAACGCGGATCCAGAGCTTGCCAGCGCGCTTCACGTGGCGCTGGATTGCCATACGGGCCGCTTCGATTTGACGCGAAGTGATGCGCGCGTGGGCGTTGCACTGAAGGGCAAAGTCGCCGAACGACACGTCACTGCCGGTGAAGGCAATGCCGCGGTTGCGCCCTTTCTGGCTCTTCCGGTACTTGGTTCGCTTGGGAGAAAGCATCTCGAAACCTCGACGTGGATCAACGCTGTTGCGTCAGACCAGACTTCAGATCTGGCGCCGCTTGCGCTGAAGAACTTCGCCCTTAAAGATCCAGACCTTGACGCCGATGATGCCGACCTTGGTCTTGGCTTCGGCGAGACCGAACTCGATGTCTGCGCGGAGGGTGTGGAGCGGAACGCGCCCCTCGCGGTACGTCTCCACGCGGCTCATTTCGCTGCCGCCCAAGCGACCGGCGCACCGAATACGGATGCCCTTCGCCCCGAACTTCATCGAAGTCGCCAGCGCCTTCTTCATGGCGCGACGGAAAGCGATGCGGCGCTCGATTTGGGCCGCGACGTTTTCGGCCACGAGCTGCGCGTTGGTTTCGGCCTTGCGGACCTCTTGCACGTCGATGAAGACCTCGTTGTCGGTAAACGAGGCGACGCCCGGAAAGAGAGTCTCGCCCTTGCTGGCCGTCCCGATGTTGCCCGTCTTCAGGGTCTCGATGCCCTTGCCACCCTTGCCGATGACC
>CAYLJT010000692.1:0-4844 GCA_964383995.1 uncultured Polyangiaceae bacterium | reverse complement strand
GGTAGTGATCGATTCGGTAGATCTGGCTCTCGGCGAGCTGGCCCAAGAGCTCGCGGTTGAGGGCGCGCGCGGAGGCCAGATCGTGGCCGAAGGGTTTTTCCACGATTACCCGGGAAAATGGCCCGTTGTCGTCGACCGACGGCGGTGGCGCGAGGCCGCTCTCGACCAGCCCGCGCACGATCGTGGTGACGAGATCGGGAGCCACCGCGAGGTAAAACACGCGGCTTCCACCGGTTCCGCGCGTCTGGTCCATGCGACGAAGCTCGGCCGCCAAACGGGTGTACGTCTCGGCTTCGCCGAGCTCGCCCTGCACGTAGCCGAGGCCCGGCTCGAGCTCGTCCCAGGTGGTCTCGTCCACGGGCTTGCGTCTCGAAAATCGTGCCACGGCGTCACGCATTTCCTGCGCAAAATCGGGCTTTGGACGACGCGCCACGCCGACGCACGCGAAGCCCGCCGGCAGCAGACGGCTCAGCGCGAGGTTGTAGACCGCGGGCACGAGCTTGCGTTTCGTGAGGTCCCCGGACGCTCCGAAGATCACGAGGGCGGTGGGCGCAGCAGCGCGATCGTGGGGCATGCCTTCGCGCAGGGGATTGTCCGTCATCACGTCCTCCAAGAAAAAATCGTCGAGGTCCTCGGCATCGCTTCGCGCCGCGAGCGCCTAGGCCCGGCCCCAGGGGGTGTGATGGTCCCCTTCGCGATCCGTCCGCTTGTAGGTGTGCGCGCCAAAATAGTCCCGCTGCGCTTGCGTGAGATTGGCCGGCAAGCGCGCTCTGCGCGTCATGTCGTAGTAGCCGAGGGACGCCCCCATCGTGAGCAGCGGCAGGCCCTGCGAAGCACCGAGCGCGACGACCCTGCGCCAACCGTCTTGCCGACGCGCGAGCTCTTCGCAAAACGTGGGATCGAGGAGCAGATTCGCGAGCCCCGGCTCACGCTCGAAAGCGGCCTTGATGCGCCCCAAGAAGCGCGCGCGGATGATGCAGCCGTCTTGCCAGATGCGCGCGAGCTCGCCGAGCTTGAGGTCCCAACCGCGCGCGTCGGACGCCGTGCGCAAGAGATCGAGGCCCTGCGCGTAGCTGCACATTTTGGCGGCGTAGAGCGCCGCGCGTACATCCGCCACGAGGGCGTCTTTGTCGACGTTGGCCGGGGCCTTGGGCTCGGGGCCAGGGAGCAACGTCGACGCCGCGACGCGCGCTTCTTTGCGCGACGAAAGCACGCGCGCGTCGACGCTCGTCGCGATGGTCGGCATCGCCACCGACAGCTCCGCGGCGTCCTGCACGGTCCACTTTCCGGTGCCCTTCATGGCCGTGGCGTCGAGCACGTAGTCGACCAGATCGCCGCCGGTTTCAGGGTCTTTTTGTCGAAAAATATCGCTCGTAATCTCGATCAAGAACGACTCGAGCTCACCCCGGTTCCACTCGATGAACACGTCGGCGAGCTCTTCGTTGTTGAGCCCGCCGAGCGTGTGCAAAACGTCGTAGGCCTCGGCGATGAGCTGCATGTCGCCGTACTCGATGCCGTTGTGCACCATCTTCACGTAGTGCCCCGCACCTCCCGGTCCGACGTAGGTCACGCACGGGCCATCCGCGTGTTGCGCGGCGATCTTCGTGAGGACGGGCGCGAGCACCTCGTAGGCCTCGCGATCGCCGCCGGGCATCAACGAGGGACCGTTGCGCGCGCCCTGTTCGCCGCCGCTCACCCCCATGCCGAAGAAACGCACGCCCTTCGGTGCGAGCTCCCGGGAGCGCCGTTCGGTGTTCGTGAAGTGCTCGTTGCCTGCGTCCACGAGCAGATCGCCCTCTTCCAAATGGGGCAAAAGAGCCTCGATCGTCCGATCGACCACCTCGCCGGCCTTCACCAGCATCACGATGCGACGGGGCCGGGCCAGCGAACGAACGAACTCCCCAATATCTTGAAAGCCTTGAATTTTTTTCCCCTGGCTCGCGGCCACAAACCGTTCGACGGGCTCGGGCCAAGCGTCGTAGGCGCTCGCCGAAAAGCCTTTCTCTTCGATGTTGAGCACCAGGTTCCGGCCCATCACGCCGAGCCCGACCATTCCAATCTCTTGCTGACCCATGGGCGCCGAAGATTACGGCTCCGCGCCGCAAGGTGCTACGGTCCCGCGCCGTCATGGCTTCTGCGCGCCTCCCTAGCGTCGTTGTGCCCCACCCCCACGTGCGTTGCGACGCCCTCGTGCTCGCCGGCAGCCCGCACGTCGCGGGCTCCCGCGTACCCGTACGGCGGCTCTGGATGTGGTACCGCGGCGGAGCATCGGTCGAGACCCTTGTCAAGCGCTATCCGACCCTCGGACCCGCGCGCGTCCTCGATGCCCTCGCCTTCGCCTACGACAACCCCGAGCTCATCGCGGCAGACATCTCCCGCGAGCAGTCGCTCTTCGAAAAAAAGGGCGTTCCGAGCGGGGCCCGTCCGCTATCGCAGCTCGCATTTCCGTTCCACGACACCCCCGAGTCGTCGCGCTGAGCGCCGCCCCTGGGCTCCTCTTCCAGGCGCCGCCGAAAATGCCACTCCGGCCGAAGGCGTCTCGCCGCTTTACAGCCCGATGGGGTTGAGGCATAGGCCGCGCGAGTGTTCAGCATGGTGGACCACCTGGGGCGGCAACCCCTCGCCTTGCCACCACGTCGTGTTGCTCGCCAGTTGAAGTTGCGTTTTGGTACGCGTCCCTCTCGGGCGCGGCCTTGAATTGCGAGGGCGCCCCGAGCGCCGGAGGATGTCGAAGATGACCATCAATCGTTGGAAGCTCGTCATGATGCCCGCTGTCGTGCTGGGCCTCGCGTCGCCCATGCTCGTCAACTGCGGAAGCCTGCCCGGTGTCCCCGGCCTCCCCGATGTCAATTGCAAGGGTCTCGAGACGGGCGACTTCGCCGATCTCAAGGTCTCGGGCGGTGCGCAGGTCGAAGGCAAAGTGAAGGGGTTTCTCACGGCCGCGTTCGATCTCAACAAGATCGTCGTCGACATGGAAACCAACCTCATCGCTTCGTGCGGCGCGCTCGGCAAAGAGCTCGGCATGGACGAAAAAGACCTGAAGGCCGAGCCCGATGGCGGTGAAGGCGGCAAGAAGGTTTGTGCGGCCGTCGCCGCGAAGATCGACGCGACCCTCAAGGCCAGCGCGGGCGTCAAGCTGTCCCTCGAGATCGGCGAGCCCAAGTGCTACGCGAACGTCAAGGCCATGATGGATTGCTTCGGGAGCTGCGGCTCCCCCATCAGCGGCGGCGAGATGGAGGCGAGCTGCCAGGGCGGCGAGATCTCCGGCAAGTGCGAGGGTGAGTGCAAGGGCGGTTGCACGGTCGAGGCGGGCGCGGCCTGCTCCGGCACCTGCAGCGCGAGCTGCTCCGGCAAGTGCGACGCCGGCTTCAAGGGCACCTGCGGTGGCAAGTGCGACGGCAAATGCGACGGCAAGAACTCGAAGGCCGCCTGCAAGGGCACCTGCGAGGGCAAGTGCGACGCCGAGGCCGAGGGCACCTGCACCGGCACCTGCGACGGCTCCTGCAGCGCGAGCTGCACGGCCAAGGCCGGCGCGAAGTGCGAAGGAAGCTGCTCCGGCGGCTGCAGCGTCGAGGTCAAGGAGCCCGAGTGCTCGGGCAACTTCGTCCCCCCCAAGCTCGATCCGAGCTGCCAGTTGCAATGCGGCGCCCGCGGCCTCGCCACGGCGCGCTGCGAGCCCCCCTCGGTCAAGGTCAAGGTTGAGGGCAAGGCGAGCGCCGACGTCGAGAAGCTCGTGACGGCGCTGCAGGTCGCGTTCCCCAAGATCGCCGGCATCCAGATCCGCGCGGCGAAGGACCTCGCGGCCACGGGCGCGGCCGTCGTCAAGGCGGGCGTCGACGTCAAAGACGTCGCCGCGAGCGCGGGCCTCTCGGCCGCCGCGTGCATCACCAAGGCGGTCGCCATGTCGGCCTCGGCCTCGGCCTCGATCGACGTCAACGTGTCGGCCAGCGCCTCGGTCGGCGGCTCGGTCGGCGGCGGGACCTGATCCGCAAGCCTAGCTAAGCGGAAAGAACGACGAACCCCTCGTTCCCTCGGGAGCGGGGGGTTTTCGTTTGCAGAGCCAACGATTTCCTTTGGTGCACCAAGCTTGTCGTTGGTGCTCCAACGGTCGTACTGCTCAGGGCGCTTCGACCAGGGCCGCGCTCATCGCGAAGCTCATCGAGCACGGGAGCTTGGCGAACATCGCCTCGGGGCCTTCCACGACCGAATCGCACTCCCCTTGCGCCGCGAACGCGTATCCAAGCTCACCGCTGAACGTCGTCACCGGATCGCCGCTGAGCTGACCGCTCGCGGTGTCGTGCCGATACACGACGCACGCCGGTCCCGCACCGTTCTCGCGCAGATTCGCCGCCACGTCGGCGGCAAAGGCGAACGCACCTGTCTCGGACAATGTGCCGGTCAGCGTCTCGCCGCCGCTGTCCCAAAACAGTTGCCCCTCGCCGGCGGCCAGATCCACCTCGAACGACCAGGTCGGCGACGAGCCCAGGGTCCCTTCCCCGCAGTCGTTGGCGGTCTGATTGGCGGTTACCTCGAAGGTGCCGAGGGGCTCGCCGGGCGCGTGCGCGTCGTGGGTCCCAAAGATATCGGCGCAACCCGTGAGGGTCAGGCCAAACACCACGAAATGCGCGATTTTCATGGTCCCGCGCGTACGTGGAAAGTCCGCGTTGGGCCAACTATTCGGCCGCGCTGCACAAAAGAAGAAAGGGCCGAGAGCACCGTTGCTCCCGACCCCTTCGGCCCTCGACAGAAATGCCGAAAGCCGCCTACGGTGACCTCTCACCCGCGCCGACGCGCCTTTGAGGAGCCCCTTGGGGCGCCCGTCCCGCGCGACACACGTCGGGGGA
>CAYLJT010000691.1:0-4849 GCA_964383995.1 uncultured Polyangiaceae bacterium | reverse complement strand
GCGAAGGCCCCCTCGAAGCCAAGATCGGCCAGGATCGCCTGCTCTCTCGCGCCAAAGTCGCCCGGCTGCCCATTGGGGTAGGCGAACACCGGAGCGGGGGCGCTCAGCTCCTCCTGGAGGCGCTGCCAGGAGCCCTCGATCTCCGCACGGCAGCTGGCGGCGTCGAGCTTGGACAGGATGCGGTGCGTCGCGGTGTGCGGCGCGAAGTGGATGCCGGCCTTCTCCCAGGTGCGCGCGTCGTCCCACGTGAGCGGTCGGTAGCGCGCGGGGGCTTCTTCGGGTAGCACCACCTCGAGGGCCGCCGCTGCGGCCAGAATCGCCGTCTCCTTCTCCTCTTCGGGCAGACGCTTGACCCGGTTCGCGAACTGGTCGGCGGCGCGCCTGCGCGTGGCAAGATCGGCTAGCTCGTAGCGCAGCCGTTCGCCAGCCACCTCCAGCTCGACGCCGGCCCGCGGGGACGCTTCAAAGGCGTGCTCGATGCGGTGCCACCACAGCCACATCTTGCCATCGATGAAGTCGGTGACCAGAAACAGCGTCGCCGGGCAGCCGTGCTCCGCGAAGATGGGCCCTGCGATGCGGAGCTGCTCCTCGGTGCCGTCGTCCATCGTGAAGGCCATCTCACCTTCCAACGGCGGACCTGCCACGAGCCGGCGAAACAGCTCGCGCAGCGAGATGAACCGAAACCCCTCGCGCCGCGCCAGGCTCAGGATCCGGTCGAGGGCCTCGGCCGGCTTGCCGTCCACGCCGAGGTCGGGATCGGCGATGCGGTGAATCATGAACACACAGCCCGCTCCCCGCAGCAAAGGGCGCATTTTGCGCAACACGCCGGGCTTCAGCAGGAGGTTCGTGACGGTGGCGCGCAGGCTGGACACGCGCCGAGCGTACACGGCTCGCTGCTCGTTCACAACCCGCTCTCGGCCGCGGGCCGTCGGCGGCGTCGCTCTTTCGGGACGGTCAAGCCAAGGTCAGAGGCAGTTGTTGCCCATCGAGCCTGCCCAACCGCAGCTCATGCCGGAAGCAGCACAGTCGTAGGTTTGCGCTTCTCCGCCCTCGCACCAGGAGAGCACCGCGCCATCGCACGTGCCTTCGTAGGTCAGATCGCCGCAGCCCGACGCCTTGTCCAGGCAGTTGTTGCCAATCGCGTCGTTTTGCCAGCCGCAGGTCTGACCCTTGTCGCCGCAGCTCGCGCTGTGCAGCGCGCCGCCATCACACCAAAGCAGCTTGTCGCCCTCGCAGGCACCTGCGTAGTCGATGCCTTTGCACGGATCGTCATCGGCCACCGCGCCACCGCTGTCGCTGCCCGGCGCATAGCCATCGAGCTCCAGGTCGGCACCGTAGAAATAGCGCAGAATGGCAGGCGTATCGTAGCCGTGCTCGGCCAGCCAACCGGCGCGGTTTTGGCTCATGCAACCGCGGTTGTCCGAGCGTTGCTTGTACGAAAGCGCGGTGGGCTTCACGGCCGCGCCGGAAAGACCCTCGTTGTAGGTGACCCAGTGCTCGGTGCCCGAGTAGTCGCTGCCCAGACTGCCATCCTCGTTGACGCGCGCCCCAGCCACGTAATTGGCAATGATCAGCTCGCCTTCATAGCGCGCCATCACGCCGCGCGTGGCCTTGGCGGCCTCCAGACAGCCTTCGTTCGCCGACTTGGCAAAGGCCTGGAACGACTCGCCGTTGGTGATGGGCTTGGACACGCCGAGGGCCGGATCGTCGCGCATGGCGCGCAAGAGGTAGGTGCGCGCGGCGATGGCCTGGGCCTCCAAGGCAAGGTAGGCCGCGCCGCCGTTCTCCTGTGTACAGACGCGCGGCACGTACTCATCCTCCAGGCTCAGCCAACCATCGGCCGTCAGCACCGAATCGACGACCGCCGCGCCCTTGTCCCCAAACCGTTCTCGCTCCGACTCCGGCCCGGGATCCATGGCCGGCGCACAGGCGGAGGCGAGCACCGCGAGGCCGACGAAGGACAAAACACGGCCGCACGACGAGCTGAACGTCGAAGGTGTCATGGGGGAAAGCTCCTCGGGGACCTTCCCAACGCAGAGATCATGCCTCCTTGGACGGACCCCAAGTCCTCACTGCCAGTGGAACAAATCAACGAGGCTGTCGAGCAGGTCTGTATTTCGACCCTCAAGGTGGATCAACGATGACCCATCGGGATCGCCGCCCGTTCTGCGGGGATGGAGGGCCTGGAGCGCGGATGTGGGATAGGCAAATCGAGCGAATCGCGGCGTGGCGTCTGGCCGCCCGGCTTGCTTGCGTCCCGCATTCCGCGACATGCCTCTCTCGAGCGCTGTGCTCGGGTACGGCCAAGCTGTGTTAGGCTGCCCGCCATGCACCCGAACCACGAGCTGCTCGATCGATTTTATTCGGCCTTCAGTCGTCGCGACGCCGACACCATGGCAAGTTGCTACGCCGACGATGTTGCGTTTTCTGACCCGGCCTTCCCGGATCTCAAGGGGGCGCGCGCGGGCGCGATGTGGAAGATGCTGTGCGAGCGTGGCAAGGACCTCAAGGTCACGTACGAAATTCGCGACGCCAATGACACGGAGGGCCACGCCCACTGGGAGGCTTGGTACACCTTCTCCCTGACGGGCAACAAGGTGCACAACGTCATCGAGGCTAGCTTCAAGTTCAAGGATGGTAAGATCGTCCAGCACACCGACGTGTTCGACTTCTGGCGGTGGTCGCGTATGGCGCTCGGCATCAAGGGGGTCCTGTTCGGTTGGCTCCCCGCGGTGAAGAAGGCCGTGCAAAAGCAGGCCGACAAGGGCCTCGTGGCCTTCGAGAAGGGCAAAGCGTAGCCCGGCGCGCCGGCTGCCCCTGTTCGCGCAAAATCGTCGGTCAGCATCAAGTGTTCAGCGTTCGGCGCTGAAACTAAATGGGTTTTTCGGGCCTCCTCTGCTAGGGTGCGCGCCTCCATGTCCGCCCCAACGCCCTTTGCCGCGCTGCCGGCACCCATCGCAGCCGCCCTCGAAAAGCGGGGTTTCTCCGCTCTGACTTCGGTTCAAGAAGCCGTTCTTGCGCCGGAGCTCGTCGGCCGCGACCTGCGTATCTCCTCGCAAACGGGCTCTGGGAAGACGGTCGCCCTCGGCTTCGTCCTCGCTCCCGCGGTGGAAGAGGCCTCGAAGGTCCAACCCGCGCCCAGCCTGGAGCCGGGTCGCGGCGCCCAACCGGTGGCCCTGGTGATCGCGCCCACCCGCGAGCTTGCCACCCAACTGGCCAAAGAGCTTGGCTGGCTCTTCGCGCCTTACGGTGTGCGCGTCGCGTCGGTCACCGGGGGCACGGCCTACTCCGGCGAGCTTCGCACCCTGCGCACGAAGCCGCTCGTCATCGCGGCCACGCCTGGTCGTCTGGTCGATCACCTCGACCGCAAGTCGATCGACCCTTCCGCCGTCGCCGCCGTCGTCCTCGACGAGGCCGACCAGATGCTCGATTTGGGCTTTCGCGAAGAGCTGCAAAACATCCTGAGCCGGCTGCCCGAGACGCGGCGCACGCACATGGTGTCTGCGACATTTTCGCGCGACGTCATGGCCCTCGCACAGCGCTACCAAACCAACCCGCTCGACGTCGCCGGCACGCCCCTCGGCGATGCCCACGAGGACATCTCCCATGTCATCCACCTGGTGCGACCCGACGAGCGCGCCGGAGTCCTGCGCAACCTGCTCCTGATGGTGCCGGGCGAGCGCACGCTGGTGTTCGTGCGCACGCGCGCCGACGCCTCCGACCTCGCGGATCACCTATCGAATACGGGGTTTTCCGCGCGGGCCTTGCATGGCGATCTGGAGCAGTGGGAGCGCACCAAGACCTTGGATGCGTTCCGGAGCGGAGGCATCAACACGCTGGTCGCCACCGATGTGGCCGCGCGCGGCATCGATGTTCCCGAGGTCAGTCGGGTCATCCATTTCGAACCGCCGGGCGACAGCGAAGCGTACACCCACCGCAGTGGAAGAACGGGCCGCGCTGGGCGCAAAGGGACGAGCCTCCTGCTTGCGCCTTTGGCGGCTCGGGACCACGTGGTTCGACTGCTGCGTCGTGCGAAAATCGAGCCCACGTTCTTACCTGCCCCCTCGGCCGCCGACGTGCGCGCGGCGGCCCACGAACGGCTGCGCGCCGAGCTGAAAGCGGCCGCCGAAAACGAGGTCGAACCGGCGCTTTTGGAGCTCGCGCAAGACCTCCTGACCACGACCGATGCGGCCAAGCTCGTCGCCTCGTTGATTGGCAAGATGCGCCGCGACGCGCAGGTCGAACCGGCCGACATTACCGTCCTTGCCATCCCCGCCGAGCCGCCGCCGCGGACGCGCGCGGGCCGCGGTGAGCGTGCCGAACGTCCCATGCGCGAGCGAGGCCGCGCGCCGGTGACCATGCCGCCCGGCGCCCCTGGCTATGTGCCGTTTCGTGTGACCTGGGGAGCCCGCCACGGCGCCGATCCACGCAGGCTTTTGGCGCTCGTTTGTCGACGAGGGAACATCCGCGGCGACGAGGTAGGTGCCATTCGCATTGGCGAGGTCGCCTCCAGCTTCGAGGTGATGGCGAGCGTCGCCGAGGCCTTTGCGGTGGCCGCCTCCCAACCCGACGCGCGCGATCCGCGCGTGCGGATTGCGCCCGATCAAGGCCCCCCCGCGCGCTCCGGTCCGAGACAAAGCCCGGCCTACGGACCGCCGCGCGAGCGACCCGCTCACGCAGCGCCGAGAGAGCGTCCGGCCTACACGCCGCCGGAAGAGCGACCTGCCCACGCCGCGCCGAAGGAGCGCAAGGTGTACACGCCGCAAGAAGAGCGACCTGCCCACGCTGCGCCGAAAGAGCGCAAGGTGTACACGCCGCAAGAAGAGCGACCCGCCCACGCTGCGCCGAA
>CAYLJT010000690.1:0-4851 GCA_964383995.1 uncultured Polyangiaceae bacterium | reverse complement strand
CATCGACGCGCGCACGGCCAGCCCCGAGGTGTTCGACAAGTACATCGAGCCGATCTGCGCGGAGAGCGAGCTGCAAGAGATCCGCTTCGTCGGCCAGGGCGGCGTGCGTGAGGGCTCCGTCGCCTTCATCACCTGCGAGCACGAGAGCGAATAAGCTCTACCCCAAATCCGGCACCCAAACGCCGTGAAACCCATAAGGGACCCGCGTCGGGAGCATCACCCTGGCGCGGGGCCCGCGCTTGATGTCCATAGCGTCGAGCACCCAAAGTTCGCTCAGACCCTTCCCCTCGTCGTGGACATAACCCACGAGATAGCCGTCGTCTTCGGTCTTGCCGCCGCGCCGGGGGATGAACGACATCTCCGAGCCTCGCAGGCCCTTGCCGAACAGCAGCGTCTCGTTCGTCCCGCGTTCCAGATCGTACTTGACGATGCCCTCCAAGCTCAGGACCGATACGCCCTTTTCGTGCCGGCCCGCGTAGGCGTAACGAGCCTTTTTTCCGACCCTGTCGTCGCGCACCTTGGGAAACTCGATGGACACCTCGTCGAGCTCGCGTTCGCTCGACTTGCCCGTCTCGAGGTCGAGCTCGTAGCGGTGGAGACGGGCGCCCGTGTTGGCCTTCTCGCTGCTCTTGCCCTTTTGCCGCCCCATTTCGGCGACGCTCATGCGCTCCATGCGCGCCGCGTCCACGATCACCTTCTGGCCCTCTTGATAGGCATTGACGGTGTGGAACACATAGCCGCTCTCCACATCGAACCAGCGCGCCTTTTGGGTCCAATCGTCGGTCTTCCGCGGCAAGACACCGAGCTTTGCATAGCCCTCGGGCTCCCACGCGGCGAGCGGCTCGCCCTTCGCGGCCCGCTCTGCGCTGAGCGTAAACGGCATGTCGAGGAGCAGGAGGTAGTCGTCCGTAATCGCGATGTCGTGCATGGCAGAGCAGCGCGGCACGTCGACGTCGCCGCGGCGCACGAGCTTGCCTTCCTTGTCGAAGACGAAGCACGAAACATAGGGTTTTTTGTCGGGCCTGTAGGCAATGGCGACGAGCTCTCCGGTGACCGGATCGACCTTCGGGTGGGCGCCCATGGCATAAGACAAGGCACCACCAAAGTCGTCCTCACCGACGGTGGCGAGCTGAGGCAAGGTCAACCGATACGGTAATCCGGCCTCGAACAGCGCGAACAGCGCCCCGTGATGGTGAAGAAGAGAGGTGTTGGCGGCGTTCTTGAACTGACCACCAGGGTTCTCCGCGGGGTTGTGGAGGTAGCCTTTGTAGAGCGAGCGACGAGCCTCTTTCTCTTGCACCAGGCCCTTTGTCTGGACGTACCGGCGGACGTAGCGCGGCGCGCCCGGCCCGAGAAATACCGCGTGGACCATCCCGTCGCCGTCGAACCAGTGGTAACGACCGAGCGGCGGAAACGCCGGATTGGCGCCATTTCGCACATAGACACCCACGAGGTCGTCGGGCAGCTCGCCTTCGACGGCGAGATCGGTCGCCGTGCGATCCGCGGAAATGGGCGCAAAATTGCCCTGGAGATAGGGCTCGCGGCGGGTCACCTCGTCCCACGAGGGGGGTGTCGAATCGGTCATGGCGCGGCACCTTAGCCGCTAGGGCCCCGCGGCGGAAGCTCTGCGCTGCCCGTTGAAAATCTCGCGACGGTTTCCGCGTGGAAGGAAGCTCGCCCCCTCGCGCCAAATGGAGCGAAGCTTCGCCGCCCGTGCTGGATCCCGACTCCCTCAACGCCACCCTGGAGAGATTCGCGAGGAGCTTTTCCGACGCGGAGGGTGTCGCCGAGACCCTCAAGCACCCGCGCGCCACCGTGCTGCCCGTGACCTTCGATCGCGCAGGCGAGCTTGCGCTCGCGGCCTTGGCATCGATTTCAAGCGGCGCCGACGCCCGCTTCGTGCCCGAGCACACGCTGGGGGAGGGAGGCATGGGCGTCGTGCACTTGGCCGAACAGGCCACCATGGGTCGAAAGGTGGCGGTCAAGACGCTCCGTCAAGGGATAAACGACCCACAAACAGCGATCCGCGTGCTGCGCGAAGCCTGGGTTACCGGGACCTTGGAGCACCCCAACGTGGTTCCGGTCTACGACGTCGGTTTGGCGAGCGGCGGCTCGCCCTTGATCGTCATGAAGCGCATCGAGGGCAGCGCGTGGTCGAGCTTGCTCGTGCGGCCCGACGAGGTCTCAAGCCGCTTTGGCGCGGAGGACGTGCTCGAGTGGCACCTGCGTGTGCTGATGAGCGTGTGCAACGCCGTCGCCTTCGCCCACAGCCGCGGCATCATTCACCGCGATTTGAAGCCCGAAAACGTCATGATTGGGGCCTTCGGCGAGGTGTACGTGGTGGACTGGGGGCTCGCCCTGTCGCTCCACCCCGACCCGAGCGGTCGTTTGCCCGGGCGCGACGAGGCCAAAGACGTCGCGGGGACACCCGCGTACATGGCGCCCGAGATGTTGTTGGGGGACCCGCAGGCCATCAGCGAGAAGACCGATGTCTACCTGCTTGGGGCTATTTTCTACGAGATTTTCGCGGGGGACGCGCCCCACCGCGGGGAGAGCATGCCCGAGCTCGTCAGCAGCATTTTGCTATCGAGCCCCGCCTTCCCCGAGACATTTCCGGCGGAGGCGGCGTCGATCGCCAAGCAGGCGATGGCTGGCCAGCCCGCGCAACGGTACGCTTCGGTCGACGCCCTGCGCGAAGCCATCGTTGGCTATTTGCGTCATCGCGACTCGCGCCGTCTGGCCCACGAAGCGCGGCAGAGTCACAAGCGCTTGATGGCGCTTTTGTCCGAGCCAACGAACGAAGATCAGGACCTTGCCATTTTCAATTTGCTCGGCGAATGCCGGTTTGGTTACCGCGCGGCGCTCCAGGCCTGGCCCGAGAACAAGGCCGCTCGCCAGGGGCTCGACAAGGCCCTTGTGGCGGTGGCCGAGCACGAGCTCGCGTCCGGTGACGCGGCGGCCGCCGGTGCCCTTTTGCGCGAGGTGTCGGCGCCCCCCGCAGGGTTGGCCGAACGCGTCGCGCACGCCGAAAAAAGCAGGGCTTCGGAGGACGAGCGTCTGCGTCAATTGGAGCGCGATCTCGACCCCCGAACAGGCACGCGCACGCGGACCTTCATTGGCGGTCTCTTCGGCGTGGGTTGGACGACCGTGCCTATCGTCGCCTTCGTGGCCGAGCGTCAAGGCGCCGACGTGGGTCATGGGCCCGTCATCGGCGCCAGTTTGGGCTTCTTGGGCATAGGCCTTTTGCTCTATGCCTGGGCCAGCGACACTCTGGGCAGGACGTTGCTGAACCGAAGACTGGCAGCCACGTTGGGCCTCCACCTCTTCGCCCAGACCTGCCTCGCGGTGGGGGCCTATCAAGCGGGGCTCAGCGCCAAAGAAAGCTCCCTCTTGCACGTGTTCTCCTGGATGCTGACCCTGCTCCTCCTCGGCATCTGGGCGGAGCGTTGGTTCTTCGCGCCGGCGGCCGTCGACGGCCTGGTCTTCCTCATTTCGTCGCGCTACGAAGGCCTGTTGTTTCCCTTGATGGGCGCGGCCAACATCGTGTTTACGGCGGTGCTCGTCATCGTGTGGTTCCCGCGGCAAGATCTGGCGCGCATCGAAGAGCAGCGGCGCCGGCTGCGGAGGGAGGCGAGGCGCCATTTGTTCTTGGAAGCGCGCCCCGAGCCTGCGCTACCCAAGCCTTCGGGTCAGGGAGGGAGCCGTGATTCAACAGGGTAGTCTCTTTGCGCACCGCTTTCAGCTTCAAGGCCTCTTGGCGGAGGGGGCCCTCGGTCAGGTGTGGTCCGCGTCCGACACGACGGCGGGCGGCCTCGTGGCGCTCAAGCTGGCCGCCCTCGACAACGAGCTCGCCAGGCGCCTGTTCGAGCGCGAAGGCAAGACGCTGCAGCAGCTCAAGAGCGCCTATCTACCCGAGGTCGTCGATACGGGGGTCGACGCCGAAGCGAAGCAGACCTGGCTCGCCACCCGGATGGTCGAAGGCAAGGGTTTGGATGTCTGGCAGAAGGGCAAAGACCCCCTCGAAATCTGGCACATTTACGCCGAGATCGCGCGGGGCCTCGCGACTCTTCACCGGGCCGGGGTTGCGCACCGCGACGTCAAGCCAAGCAACATCCTTGTTCGCGAGTCAGCCCATCCTCCCATATGCCTCTTGGACCTTGGCTTTGCGGTGTCGGACCGCGAGCCCGACACACTGACGGCCTCCGCGACAACCGTCATCGGGACGCCCGCCTATCTTTCACCCGAAGGCATTTTGGGCCGCCCCTTGGGCCCCGAAGGCGATGTCTTTGCGCTCGGTGTGATGTTGTTCGAGGTCTTGGCCAAAGAGCCGCCGTGGCCCACCGCCGAGTCGATCCCGCAGATGCTCGTGCAGCGCCTGCAAAACGAGCCCGAGTTTAGCAAGCTCGATGGCCACCACGTCCCGCAAGAGGTCCTCGAGCTGCTGAGAAGGATGTTGGCGAAGGAGCCCGCCGCGCGGCCCACGGCCGACGAGGTGAGCGCCCTCTTGTCTAGGCAGCCGGGTCGCTCACAGGCACCTTCCCAGGAGGCCCTGCCACCCCCGCCCGCTGAGCGCCCCAAGATGGCCTCCGCCGCGCCACCTCCGCCGCCCCCCGCTCCGCCGGGTTGGATGTCTCCAGGAATGGGCTCTCCGCAGGGCGCCTCAACACCCCTCTTGTCGTTCGAAGATCTGGCGCCGATATCCTACCCACCGGACACCGTCGCCCCGGCCATGCCGAGCCAGAGCGCTGGCGCCTCCAGTCGCATCGATGTCTCGGACACGCAACCGTTGGGGGCGCCCCTCAAGTCCCGGCTGCCCCTCGGGATCGTCGCGGCTTCCCTGCTCGTCGCGGC
>CAYLJT010000689.1:0-4861 GCA_964383995.1 uncultured Polyangiaceae bacterium | reverse complement strand
TCACGGAGCTTCACGAACAGGGGGTGCCGGCGGTAGACGTCGGAGAGCGGCTCGACCTTGACGTTTCCGCAGGGGGTAGGCAAAAAGCCCGATGGGCAGATGTTGCCGAGGTGGTCGACGAACAGAAAGCCCTTGCCTGAGTTGACGGCCTTGGGGGAGAGCCCCAAGCTGCCTCCGACACCGCGCGGCCGGGCCAAGATGTGGTCGATGCGCGCCCCCGCTTCCTGCGCAGAGTTTCCAAAGGCCTGCTCGCGCAGCGTGACGTAGCGGCGGTAGTGCTGCGCTTCGGTCACCTTGACAATGAAGTCGGCCTCCTGATTCAGGCGGTACAGGCGTTCGAAGGCCTCTTCGAACTGGTGCGGACGCAAACTGTCCATTTGCCGACCACGACCCATGGGCACGAGGAAGAAGACCTCCCAGAACACGATGCCGAGGCGCTTCATGAGGGCCACCATGGCCTCCAGGTGCTCGTAGTTCCACGAGGCAAAACAGGTGTTGATCTGCAGGGGAACGCCCTCGGCGTGACAGTGCGCGACCCCTTCCATGGTTCGCTCGAAGGAGCCCGGTACACCGCGGAAGCGGTCGTGGTGCTCCGCCGTTGGGCCGTCGAGGGAAAAGGCGATCTGGTCGATCCCGGCGGCCTTGAGGGAGTGAACTCGCTCGCGGGTCAGGCTGCTCGTCGCTGCCGGGATGGTGCCCATGCGCAAACCACGCGCCTTGCCGTGGGCGACGAGCTCCTCGAGGTCGGGGCGGTTCAAAGGGTCTCCGCCGGAGAGGATACAGATTGGCGTGCCCATTTCGGCGACGTCGTCGAGCAGCTTCTTGCCCTGCTCGGTGGAGAGCTCGTTGGGATCGCGTCCTAGGATGGCTTCGGCCCTGCAATGCTTGCACGCGAGCCCGCAAGAACGGGTGGTCTCCCAGATCACGAGAAACGGAGCTTGGCTGAAATCGACGCTACCGGGGTGACCTCCGGTCGGGCGCATGGCGTGGGAGGGCAGCATGGCCGATGTTTGTGCAACTTCGCGGCCACCGCGGCGACGAAGTTCTCGAACGACGGCCGCGTGAGGGCCGGCCGAAGTTGTTGCAACGATTCGACCGTGCCCGTGTATTCTCTTCGGACGGCACCGCGCGCCTGCTCACCCTCCTCGGGTAAAGAAAAGGCGAAACACGAGGTTTCTGCGGCACTTCGGCTTGCTGATGGCCATGTCACCTACGGAGATGCTTCTCGGCGAGCTGGACCTCAATCAAAGCACGAACGCCATCGTGCGGTATCTTCGCATTTCCTTCGGCAGCCTCGACGCGCTGGCCGGCGGGTGGCTGGCGCCATGAAACACGGGCTAACGGTGCTGTCGATAATTGGCCTTCTCGCTTCCGGCTCCCTGGCGAGCGCAACAGAGGAACCGCCGAAGCCCCTGACGGGTCTGCGGCTCTCGATCGAGCCATCCGCCGATCTTAGCCAAGCGTCGCTCATCGCGGGCTGGGGACTGGAGCCGATGGCACGACTGCGAACGACGCTGTCACACAGGATCACCGATCGCATTTGGCTGGGGGCAGCGGTCGGCGTCGGATCGTGGCGTACGCCCGCCGACTACAGGCCGCGCCTCGCCGGAGCCGGCTCGACCGATCGATGTCTCGAGGGCTATGCCGGAATACGACTCACGGTGGACTTGGCAGTCGGAGATAGAACCACGTTTCTGCTTGGATTTGGCGGCGGCGCCGGGTTCTGGAGGGCTCGGCACTCAGCCATGGATACGGCCGGTGAGCGCTGGACGACGGGCCCGCTGATCGAGCCGTTCGCCTTCGACACGATACTCGCGTTCGACCTCGGCGGGGCAGCTCTGGGCCTGCAAATCAGCATACGGTCACCGTGGACGGGTCGCTGCCAAGGCGGCGACCCTTCGATGGACGAGTGCACTGGTGGCCTCTTCCCCGACGTCTTCATCGCGCTCGGTCTGACCGGCATCATTTCGCTCTAAAGACCTACGGCGCCCCCCAGCGCCAACGTGTGCCGCGTCGATTTCCGGTCGTGGGGGTGGGTTGCTCGGTCGTTCTGGGGGCAGCCCGCGAGGAACGAACGGGCGCACGGGCCGAGATCTTTTTTTGGCGAGCCCGAGCAGGCAGCCACGAAATAGACGTCAAAACCATGCCGCCTCCCGAAGCCCTGCCCCCCGACCTGCTCGATGGCACCGCGTACATCGCTACGGCGCGAATTGCGAGCGGTGGCATGGGCGACGTGGTCGAAGCTCGCCATCGCTGGCTCGGCGTTCGAGTGGTGGTGAAGCTGCTTCGCGAAGAGCACCTACGGGAGCCGAGCATCGTAGAGCGCTTGGTGCTGGAAGGTCGGATCCTGGCGACGCTCGATGAGCACCCCCATGTGGTGGGAATACGCGACATCGGTCGGACCGCCCGCGGCGTGCCTTTTCTTGTGCTGGAGCCTCTGCGAGGAACCACCCTGCGCGACGAGCTCGTTCAGCGCGGCTTTCTACCCGTGAGCGAGGCCATTGCCGTCGTGCGTCAGGTTCTGGCTGCCCTTGCGGCCGCGCACCACCAGGGGTTTGTTCACCGTGACGTGAAGCTCGACAACGTATTTGTGTGTCGATCGGGCCGCTGGGGCGAACCTCGGATAAAGCTCCTTGATTTTGGTGTTGCGAAGGTTCTCGCCGAGCGCGGAGCGGGGGCTGGATGGCAGAGGATCCATGCCACTTCGGAAGGCATGTTGATCGGGACCCCGCGGGTGTTGGCGCCTGAGCAACTGGATCCGTCCAGGGTAGGTCCGGCCACCGACATCTATGCGGCAGGCCTGATGCTCTACACGCTCGTGGTGGGGCGTGGTCCCTTCGATCACCGTCGTTTACGCCGCGATCTGCTCCGCGCCCACCGAGAGGAGGCCCCGATTCCACCCTCCGTAGTTGCGCGACAGAGACTCCCGGAGGGGCTCAGTGAGGTCATCATGAAGGCCTTGCAGAAGCGGCCTGAGGACAGGTTTTCAAGCGCCCACGCCATGGGCCGCGCCTTGCTCGCCTTGCACAGCTCCACCTGCGAGCCGGGTGCCGAGGGAGCGCACGCAGCGCCCGGGCCCGTGTCGGCTGCACGTTCTCGAAACGGCCTTGGGAGAGAAGAGGCGGCCAGTGTCGCTAGCGATACGTCGACGGTCCAGCCTTCTCCGCCCGTTCGGTTGAGCGCGTGGCGAAGTTGGCGCCGAAGGCGGGCAGGTTGGGCCGTCGTCGCGTTGCTTGGGGTAGCGATTGGATGGCTTGTTGTCCGGGTCTGGTGGCGCTGAATCAAGCGCGCCCTGAGCCAACCTCTCGGCCGCGGTTGGCAGACGGTGGGTACGTCGATTCCGCCGCACTGGCGCGCGTCCCGACGTCAGGCGGGCGCCTCCTTAATGAACTGAGGCCGGTTGTCGGCAATGGTCCGGTGGCCTCAAGATTGGCCCCCGAGGACGCTCTCCAGGAGCGAGCCACAAAAGGATGGCTTCTATCGCCATCGGCTCGACTTGCGGTGAATTCTCGGGGCCGCGGGCGGGCCAGAAATCTGTATTGACATCGGACCCTCGCGCCCCATAGTCTGCGATTTACGTCGCGTTAAAGCACGGTCCTTTCGAAGGCCCAGGATGAGAATACCGATGTGCGTGCCGTCGAACGGCAATTGAGTTGAGCGCTACGTTAGTTTAAGTTTAGGAGGAAACCAACATGGCTACGATCATGAATCTTACGAATGGTCCCGTTCGAGTGACAGCCGCTACCAAGCAGGACATTCGCCTGTCCACAGATGCTCATGCGTTCGACGAAGTCGATGTTGCGCTGACGGTCTACGAGGGAACAAGCGTAGCCGCGAAGCTCATAACGAGTATGAACGCCGATGACGACGTGGAGGGTTGGGTTGACGCCGGTTCGTTTTCCGCAACGAGCGCGACCGGAACCAACAAACTGAACGTCAAGAATTTCCTTCGCTATCTGCGATGGGAAATCACGAGTTCAGGCAACGCGACGTTCGCCATCTCTGGAATGGCGCGACGATGGGGCTGAACTGGTGCATCGAGGTGGACGGCATGTGAGGCGGGGCGTGAAGCGGAGGCACCAGCCATGGCGAAGTCCGTCGACATCACTCGGGGGCCGGTTAGGGCGACAGGTCCCATTAAGCAGTCGCTATCCCTAGCGGTAGATGTGTCGAATTTTGACGAGCTCGACCTGAGTCTGGTCGTGTTCGACGGCACGTCGGTTACCTCAAAGATCATCACGAGCATGGACGCCGACGATGATGTTGTGGGTTGGGTGTCGGCTGAATCATTCGCGACAACGAGCGCGACAGGTACAAGCCGCATTAATGTCGTCGGTATCTTGCGCTACATTCGTTGGGAAATAACGAGCTCTGGAGCCTCGACTTTCTTGATTTCGGGAGTGGGACGATCATGGACCTAGTGCCTCGCCTCGTTGAACTCGCTCCCCCAGTTCGTGTCGTAGCGCCTGCGGGCCAAGATCTACGACTGGCTTTGGACGTCTTGGCGTTTGATGAGTTGGACCTCGAGCTGCAGATCCTGGGGCTTGAGGGTTCTGGCGCAGACATCACCATCGACATCCAGACCGGAATGCAGATCCACTCTTCCACTGGGTGGAGCACCATTGCGACATATTCGCGAATGTCAGCTTTGGGCTCCGAAAGCATGACGCTGACCGGGTTTCTCCGCTATGTGCGGTGGCGCGCCTCAAGCCTGAACGGCACCGCAGTGACCTTCATGATCACAGGAATAGGGCGATCGTGGAGTCGGCGGTGCGGGAACCCCGCGCGCCTAGGGCCGGACAGCCGCGTCACCTACGCGCGAGACCCAAGCGTTCTCCTTCTGCCTTCCGCCGATCAATGG
>CAYLJT010000688.1:0-4867 GCA_964383995.1 uncultured Polyangiaceae bacterium | reverse complement strand
CAACGACCTCGGGAAAGCGATCGTGTAGGGGTACCTCTTGCGCCTTGGGAATATTAACGTTGATGAGCTGGGCCCTATTAACCGAGAGCCGAGGTAGCACGAACAGATCGGTCATGACCTTTTCATAGCCAGTTAGGCCGTTCTGCTCTGCAACCCCAGCTCCCACGACCTCTCCAAGCAGAAAGTAGTTGTCGTTCTCGTACCGATGGTGCCCCTGCTTGAGCAACCAAATTGCCCGCTCGCTCTCCAGAATATCTTGCAAATGGGAGGCGTTCGTTGCAGGAACTTGGGGTTTGTAGCCGGAAGGTAGGGCGTCTAGTGGGCGGACGAGCCCGCCAGTGTGCTTCAGTGCGTCGGTTACCTTCAGACTGCTCAGCCTTGGATCGGTGGGTATCCCGACAGGCATTCCTAGCTTGGCGATGGCGGCCAGCACGTTGTCCTCGGCAAGATCAATCTTTCCCTGCTCGACCACGCGCATGATACCAATCGCCGTCAATGTCTTGCTCACGCTTGCCCACCGAAACAGCGTGGTGTGGTCTGGAAGTGGATACCACGATTCACCCCACTTGTACGCCCGCGCAAACACCAAACGGCCGTCCCTGGCAATGGCAAGCTGGCCCGCGCGTCCGCCCGAGCTCTGCAGAGCGGCCTTCATGAAGTCGTCGAATGCCGTAAAGGGGTCGACGAGCGCGTTCGCCTCCGCGCCAGTCGGCGCGTCGACGCCCGTGTCGGTGTGCCAAGGCGACCCATGGGGTTTGGGCTTGCGGGTCGGCAAGTGTCTCACCTTAAACTCCCGCGCTTCAGGCACGTCCGTCTCGGCGAAAATCGCCGCGAAATAGCGGTCTTTCTTGGTTGCGCCCGTCACCTGGATAGAGATGGGATAACGCGACGAGGCGCGCTCCGTTGCGATGGTGTCGTCGAGCCAGGCACGGTCGGCGGCGCCGAACGTGTATGCTCCGACGGAGCTGTCTTCCCACTGAATGAACCCCGCAAGATCGCGCAACTCCGTCACCTGATGGGGCAAGGGGGCGGGTAGTCCCGTCGTCGGACGTTGCGGATGTCGGCCGTAGTCGACTGGATCGTAGGGCTCGTCTGGATCCCGCTTGGGAGGCGTCCCCCGCGTTTTTGTGTTGTAGCTGAAGATGTGCTTCGGAAAGAGAGCCCACGCGAGCGGGCGAAAGCCGGCCTTGGTCATGCCCTTGACACAGCCGTCAATCTCGGGGCAATAGCCGCCACGCTTCTCAGGAAAGACCTGGAGCCCCCAGTTGACGCGGTTGTCGGGCTCCTGTTCCCAGATGGCTGCATAGCGGTACCCCTTTGGCGTTTCGTACATGGCTACGGAGCGGGGGCGCTCGTGATCCCAGCGAGCGAGGTAAGAGCGGCCGAGGAGGGTGCCTGCAATCTCAGGAGTGGCAGCGTATTGGTTGCGCGTGAGGCCCTGGTTGACGTCTGGGTAAGGCGGCGTCGTGAACGTCTCTTTACCCGTCTCGGGGTCTTTGGTCGCGAGCGCCGTCCCCTCCAGATCGATGTCGAACGGCAGCGTTTTACGGACGCCGATGGATGGGCAGATCTCGGCGAACCGAGCGCGCTCGAGCACGAGGGCAAACAGCGGTCCCGTCGTGCCACTGCCTACCGCCGAGATGAGGGCCGCGTCGTAGGCGTTGTACTCGCACATGGTGTCCAGAAGCTCGCTTTGACGGCGCAGCAAGAGCACTTGCCGTTTGAAAGCCTCTTTGCGCAAGGCTAGCACCACCGTCAGCGTTGGCAACGAAGGGGTTCCGGCCAGCGAAATGGACACAATCTGGTATCCGGTGGACGTCGCGGTATCGAACCTACCCGCATCGTAGTAAGCAAGCCAGGCCTCGACATCGACGGGATCTTCGTCGACGATGTGTGCAAACGGCGGCCGGATGTAGTCGGGCGCAGGAAAGCCCATCAGCGCACCTCGCGGCCAAACGAAAGCGCGGGCGTGTTGAGCGTCACAACTGACGGCGAAGGTTTTCCATACGAGAAGGTCGGTCGGACCCCCGGCGTCGGAACAGGCTCGCGGCGCGGCGCCACCAAGCCCGAACCGTCGATCCCATCCACCCGCGGCAAGCGGCTCGACCTTCCTCGCCCGGTCACCCAAAGCTTCACGAAGCCCCGAGGGTTGGTACCCTCCATCCGCAACAGCCAGCGGGCATAGGCTAGGCTCGGCGCTTCGCTCGCCTCGAAGCCGAAGACGGTGTTGGTGACTCCCGCGGTCAGGTTGGCGCTGGCGATGGCAGGTGTGTACGACTTGTCGGCCCACAAGCGGCCGTCCGACGAGTGCTGGAGCAAGACGTTGATGCGAGGGGAGATGCCTCCCACCCGGTCGACCACGAGCTGGAGGGCAAACTGCTCGTACTGCCCCAACGGCACGTCGAGGTAGCTCGGTGTGTAGACAGGTAAGATCCCCGAGACGTAGTCGTCGAACACCTTGCCGACATACACACGCATGGTCCGGCTCCCCGCTTAGGCGTCGTCCCGACCGCAGATGTGAATCTTGACATGGGCTGTGGGGCTCGTTCCGGCAAGCTCCAGCTTGACGCGGACATAGCCCAGGTTGGGCGTCGTGCCGTCGTCGCTGCCAAACAGCGTGGTGGTGGAGGCCCCGACGATGTTCTCCGTGTCGATGATGGGCGTCCCCTCTTTGGCAACCCAGTTGCGTTGATCGCAGGAGTGCTCCAGCGTCGCCTTGAGCGTGACACCCGTCGCCGGGCTGACCTGGTCGGCCACCGCCTGCAGCGCAATCTTGTTGGGAATGCCGAGCGGGTCGTTCCATTCTTCGGAAGTATACACCGCCGTGGTGCCCACGATGAAGTCATCAAACACGGTAGCGACAGAGCTTCGCATACAGTCTCCTTTGTTCTATGGTTTTAACAAGTTAGCCAACGCGACCGCGGACGACGGCCGGGGCGAGCACGGGTCGGTCCGCGGAGAGCGAGCTTGGGGCCGTGCGTGATCTTTCGGGAATTCCGGTGTCCACCCCGAGCCGCTGGCCTTTGCGCGTCAGCTCCGAAGCGACATTCAAAGCCCCACGCGACTTGCGCGAGGAGCGGCCACAGACCCAAATCTTGAGGAACGCCGCTGGGCTCGTGCCCCCAAGCGTGATTTTGAGGCGCACCTTGGCGAGCGAGGGCGTCACGCCGTTGTCGGTCCCGACCTCGACGGACAGCCCGCCCACCGTGATACCGCGCGGGTCGATCTCGGCGGACCCCGCGATCGATGCTCTAGGTCGCACAGAATCCCCTTGCTTCGCCGCCGACTTCCCGCAAGACTACTTCCCCCATGGCCTTCGCCGACTTGAGGAACGACTTCGTGTTTCGCCGGGTGTTTGGTGCCCACCCGGACATCCTGCGTGGCCTCTTGAACGACTTGCTCGAACGCTCGGGCGAGCAGACCATCGAGGACATCGAGTACCTTCCCAGTGAGCAGCTTCCCATCGCGGAGGGCGCTAAGCTGTCCATTCTGGACGTGCGCTGCAAAGACCGCAGCGGCACCACGTTTGTCGTGGAAATGCAGCTCCTCCACCATCCAGGTTTCATCAACCGCGTGGTGTACAACGCGTGCAAAGCCTACGTAGGTCAGCTCAACGAGGGCGACTGGTACACCAAGCTGGCCGACGTCGTGGCCATCTCTATTTGCGACTTCGAGCTCTGGAACGACGAAGCACAAGACCAGAAGGGGTTGCCGCGCGTGCCCATGCTGAGCCGCTGGAGCATCAGCGAGCGCAGCTCGAAGAACCTCGACCTGCAACAAGTGCAATACGCTTTTTTGGAGCTGCCCAAAATGCCAGCAGAGCGGCCCGAGAAGCCCGGTGCCGAGCTCTGGGCGTGGCTGTTTCTGCACGCTCCCGATCTTACCGATGTGCCGCCCAATCTACCCCCAGGGCCCTACGGCGACGCGTTGGCTCTAGCCAACAAGGCGAAATTTACGGTGGCGGAGCTGGAGGCGTATCAGAAGGTGAGGGACGAGATCCGACAGGTGATCGAGATCGCGGGCGCGCGCTGGTTAGAGGGGAAGATCGCGGGCAAGATCGAAGGCAAGATCGAGGGCACCATCGAAGAAGCCGCGCGTGCCGTGCTGACCGTCTTTCGCGTGCGGGGAATCGCCGTGGCGGACCCTGTGCGCGATCGCATCTTGGCGGAGAAGGATCCGGCGCGACTTCAGCGCTGGCTCGAACGAGCCGTCGTCGCTGCGTCGGCCGACGAAGTCATCGACGCACAGACATCGTAGAGGCTGGCGGCTCGGAGCAGCGCGAGGCACCAAAGAGTGGCACCGGCGGGAGGGCCCTTGCGGGACGGCGCGACCGCGCAGGTGAGTCCTTTAGTTTAGGGTGCGCGCAGCAGAAAGCGCGCGCGGCGCGCCGGGAAGAGTCACCTGAACAGGCTTGATGGCCGTCCACACGTCTGTTTGGGCAAGCTCGTAGTAGTCGGCGGTTCCCCAGCCCCAAAGACCGGCAGGCGTGAGAGCCATCGTATGGCGCCCACCAGCAAACACCTTCTCTACGCCGTGAATCGTTGGCACTAGGGTTGGTTCCAAGACAGGGTAGCCCGCCTTGTCCGGAATTCCCGATTGAGCGTAGGAGCTATCGCCCAACGCGACCACTTCCCCGCTGTCTTGTTGGGAATGCCGAGCGGGTCGTTCCATTCTTCGGAAGTATACAGCACTGTGGCGCCACAACAAAGTCATCAAACAGGGTAGCCACGGAAGCTCGCAGGAGGTCTCCTTCTTGTATGGTTTTGGGGACCTAGCCAACGCTTGGGGAGGTGCGCGACCCTTCCTTGCCCCTCGCGTGCGGCAACGGACTCACGCCTTGAAACGGCCGGGGATCAGCATTTCGGTC
>CAYLJT010000687.1:0-4870 GCA_964383995.1 uncultured Polyangiaceae bacterium | reverse complement strand
CGGCTGCGACTTCGGTCGTCCGTTGTCCGAGACAGCGCCCGCCTGGCTCAAGACCCTCGGCACATTTCCCCATTGGGAAGAGGGCACGCTCGACCAGGGCGCGGGCTCACCCGCGTGGATTCATCACGTAAAGACCAAGGGCTTGTCGCACGACGCGCTGGCATCTCTGCCGGTGCACCCCACGCAAATTTACGAGTCTTTGATCGGCCTTGGGCTTCTGATCTTCCTCCTGCGCATGCGCAAACATCAGAAGTTTCGCGGGCAAATCTTCTTTCTTTTCACCTTCGCCTACGGCGTCTGTCGCTACCTCGTCGAGATGCTGCGCGACGACGCCGAGCGCGGCTCGATCCCGCCTTCGTTGCCTGAGCACATCCTGATCCCGCTCGGCCTCGTGGTGCTCGCCGCGGGCTACATCATCGGCTTCTCGCAGATGATCGAGAACGTCACGTTCCGCCGCATGACCCAGGCGCTCTCGCTGGCGCCTGCGGCGATCATCTACTTTGCGCTGGCCCCGCAGACCTTCGCGAGCACCGCGAACGTGATGTGGTCGACGTCCCAATTCGTCGCGATTTCGAGCGGATTCGCCGTGGCCATCGCCTTCAACGTGTTCAAGAAGGCCGCCGACGCGCACCCCGAGACGGCGATGGCGCTGAACCTTCCACCCGAGCCGAAGGGCGACGTGGAAGAAGAGGAAGAAGACGAGGACGAAGACGCTCCCCCGGCAAAGAAGGCGCCGGCGAAGAAGGCCCCCGCGAAGAAGAAGGCCGCTCCCGCGAAGAAACCGGCCAAAGACGAGGACGAAGAGGACGACGAAGAGGCGAGCGACGAGAGCGATGACGGCGACGGTGACGCGCCGAAAGACAGCTCTGACGACGCGAAAGACGACGAAGAGGCTGCCGCCGACAAAGAAGACAAGTAGCCTTTTCGAGGCTTGATCGTCCCGCGCATCGGATCCTTTCGCACCCCTACGCTCGCCCTCGCGCTGGCCGCTTCGATCGGCGTGGCGAGCGGGGACGCCCTTGCGGACGACGACATCTACGCGGGCCTCGACGCGCCAGTCGCGGCGCCCGCGCCCCAGGATGAGCCTGAAAAACCGAAGGATGAAGAGCCGGGCCCGGACGCGCTCTCCGACCCCGCGCAGCCCATCGTCGTGTCGAGCAACGACGGTGACGGTCCTGCGGTGCGGCTTCGCTACTCGCTCGAAGGGATCCAGCTCCGTGGCAACCTGCGTACGGCCGACCGCGTGGTGCTGCGCTATGTGCCGTTTGGCGCGGGCGACATGCTCGACGTCGATGATCCCGAGCTCGAGCTGACGCGCTATCGGCTGCTCGGGACGGGTTTCTTTTCGAAGGTGGAGCTCTCGCTTCGCCGTGGATCCCAGCGCGGCGCGGCCATCTTGGTCATCGACGTGGTGGAGCGAAACACGCTCATCGTGCGCAATTTGCAGCTCGGTGTGGCGGCCGACGAGGACAAGAACGGCAACGCGCGTCCCCTCTCCCCGTTCATCGGCGTCGACGTGGCCGAAACCAACCTGGTGGGCGCGGGCGTCACGCTTGGCGCGGGCGTCGGCCTCGCCGCGGACCAGAGCGCGGTGCGCCTCTCGTTCATCGATCCGGCCTTGATGGGCACCGACTACTCCGTCGGCGCGACGTTCATTTACGCCGGCGCGCAGGACTTCTTCGGCACAACGGGCGTGTCCTTCGAGTCGCCGTTGCTCGAACAGCGCGAGGTCACCGACTACGCCGTGGTGGCCTACAAGCGCATCGGCGGCACGCTGAGCCTTGGGCGTGATCTGTCGATCGTTTCGCTGTTGCGCCTTGGCTACGATCTCGAACGCATCGACGCGACCGTGCCGACCGTCGCTTCGCACCTGCGCGGGGGCATCCGCGAGCCCATCGATTTCGACATTTTGGACGGGAAAAGCGTGCTCTCCGAGGTGTCGGCCTCGCTCTCGTACGACACCCGCGACTCACCCTCGTTGCCCCGCCACGGCACGCTCGCCTCGGTGACGCTCGCGGGCGGCTTCGGCCCGTTTGGCAGCGACTACCGCTATCAAAAGCTCACCGCGAGCTACGAACGCTGGTGGACGTTGCCGTGGAACCACGTCGTTCGTCTCGACACCTTCGCGGGTGCGCTCACGGGTGACGCGCCCTTCTTCAAGAAATTCTACGTCGGGGATTTCACGGACCTTCTGCCCGATCGCGTGCTCGAGCTCGCGCCCGATCGGCGGCAGCCGCCGGACCTCTTGAGCACGGCCATCGCCGAGGTCCGCTACGGCGACTACGCCGCGCGGCTCGCGGGCGAGTACCGCGTGCCGCTCTACACGGGTCGCGAGTCGGTCTACGGCATCGACCTCTTTGGGTCCGTTGGTTTGTACGGCGTCGCGACGCGACGGGAGCTCACGGATCCCGCGCGGAGCTACCAGGGAGTCTCGCGGATCCCCATCGATCTCACGTACAACGTCGGCGTTCGCATCGACACGAGCTACGGCCTCGCCACCTTTGCGTTCTCGAATTTCCTCGGCTTGCTCCCGGCCCGAGGTGGAGATCGCAAGTGATGCGCGGCTCCCTCGCGGCGCTCACCTTGGGGCTCGTTTTGGCCGTGCTCCCGAGCGAAGCCGAGGCCGACGACGACACCCCAAAAACCCCTGCCACGCTGCCCCAGCGCAGCGCGTCGGTGGTCAACGAGAATGGCCAAGTGCTGCTGTCGGTCGCCTACCGCGACGTGGTCGACGCCGAGATCACGAAGAAGCTGACGAGCGGGCTGCCCACCGTCGTCAACCTGCGCGCGTACCTATTTCCCGAGGGCGCCAACGAGCCGGTGGCCCTCGGCGCGAAGAGCTGTCGCGTCGTGTACGACCTGTGGGACGAGGTCTTTCGCATTCAGCTCACGCAGACCGGCGGCAGCCGCACGGCCGTCGCCGTGAACCTCGAAGGTGTGCTCCGTCAATGCGCCGAAGCGCGGCGTTTGCCGCTCGCCGAGCGCAGCTTGTTCCGCGACGACAAGCGCTATTTCGTGGGCGCCTTGGTGGAGGTGAACCCGATCAGCGACGAGATGTTGGAGCGCATCAAACGCTGGGTCACGCGCCCCAACGCGACCGCCGCGCTGAGCCCCGGAGACTCGCTTTTTGGCTCGTTTGTAGGCCTCTTCGTCACCAAAGTCGCCGACGCCGATCGCAAGATCGCGTTCCGAACGCAGGCCTTCGCGCCGCCCAACCCCGAGCCCAAGGAGTAGCCGCGTGGTAGCCTCGGGGCCGTGGAGCTCTTGACCAAGAAGCTGCGCGATCCCTTCGCTGCGGCGCTTTTCGTGGCCGTATTGCTCCACGCCGGCGTGGTCGTGTCGGGGGTCTTGGTGCCCGCCGCTCCGGCCCCTGGCGCCCTTGCTCCAACCGCTCGCGAGACGTTGTTCGACGTCGCTGTCGACACCGTCGCCGCTACCGCCCCGCCACGCGAGGCGCCGCCGATGGTTGCCAAGGCAAACGATTCTCCTCGCGCCTCGGCGCAGGCGGCCAAGGCGGTCTTCGTGCCCAAGGGGGCCGGTCTGCCCCCCGGGGTCTCGGACGCGCCACCCTCCGTGGAGCCCGAGGTCCCGGGCGACGCCCCAGAAGGTTTGAACCCAAACGAAACGGGCACACCCAGCGTGGACGACTATGGCGCGCCCGCGGGGGAGGGCGGCGAAGGGGAGGGCGGTCCGCTCGGCCTCCAAGGTCGACCCATCTACGCGGTGATTCCAGGCCTTTTGGGCGGCGAAGGGGGGCCCGCACCGGCGCCCACGGCCCCGCCGAAGCCTGCGGAGATCGCGCCCGACGTTGCCACGCGCGCGCTCAGCGGTTCGATGCGCGCCAAGGACGCCGCGCTCGGCATCGGGCAGCCCGCCACCGGCACCGTCGAGCTCGCCGTCGCGGACATCATCCAAGGCTCCGACGCTCCCGCCGAGCATCGCGCCACGTTCGTCATTCAGATCGGCCCCGACGGCCGCGTGACGGGGGCGACGGTGCAGCGATCGAGCGCGGGAACGCAGGCGATGTGGGACCGCCTGGCGAAGTCGCTGCGCGACAAGCTGGCTTCGCAGACGCTCCCTCTCTTCGGCGGAGCGGCGACCCGCGGGGCCATCGTGACGGTGACCGTCGAATCGAAGGTCACGCTCCCTTCCGGGGCCAAAGAGAAGGCCGAGGTGAAGCCTGTGTGCGCGGACGACGTGCTTCGCGCGATGGCCGATCCGACCGGGGAGCTTACGCGCTTGGACCCGAAGGCCGAGCTACCGTGCATTCCGGTGGGCCTCGGTGTGGCCGTCGATCTCGCCGATATTGCCGCGAAACGTAAGCGCATCGTGCACACCACCGCGAAGCTCGACGTGCCCGGTGAGAAGGCGCTGATCGATCCGAAGGAGGTCGACACGCGGGCGCCGTGGCTCGCGCCCGATGACTCGCTGCTGCGGCGCTCCGAGGTCGTGCCCAAGAAGAAGAAGAAAAAGAAGAAGAAGTGAAGCGGGCCTGGGTCCTCAACTTCGATGCGGACGACGAGCTCGCGAAGGACGGCCCCTACGCTCCGCCCAAGGCAGTGCTGCTGCGCATGGGCGCCCTCGCGGCGCGCGTTGGCGGCCTGATCCCCGAGGGGGACGTGCTCGTCGACGGCAGCGAGGGCGCACGCGCGCAGGGCCTCGTGGGCTACGCGTTTTGCCCCACGAAGAGCGCCCTGCGCGCGCTCGAAGCGGCGGGCGCTCGCCCCGCGCCCCACCCCGCGCAAAGCGTCCTCAAACGCGTCAACCACCGGCGTTTTGCCTTGGAGCTGGGGCCCACTTTGCCGGGCGCGCGCTTCGTCACGACGCGCGAGCAGGTCGCCGGGGCTTGCGCCGAGCTCGGGCCGAAGAC
>CAYLJT010000686.1:0-4906 GCA_964383995.1 uncultured Polyangiaceae bacterium | reverse complement strand
CAAGGCCATCCCCGGCGAGGATCCCTCGGGCATCACTGTCGATCCGGTCTACGATGCGGCCACCGCCCACGCCGTGATGCGCGCCGCGCGCAGCGACTATGCGCGCCGTTTCGAAGGCGGTTGACGGCGCGCCCCCGGCTCGCCACCCTGCGGCCATGGCAAAAGCAACCTGGAACGGCGCCACGCTCGCCGAGAGCAACGATATCGTGACGGTGGAGGGCAACGCTTACTTCCCCGAAAGCGCGCTCAACAAGCAGCACTTCAAGCCCTCCGACCACCACACCACCTGCGGCTGGAAAGGCGTCGCGAGCTACTATCACGTGGCCGTCGGCGACAAGGTCAACGAAAACGCCGCCTGGTACTACCCCACGCCGAAAGACGCCGCCAAAGAGATCACGGGGCGCGTCGCGTTCTGGAAGGGCGTCAAGGTCGAAGCCTAGGGGCCCCTGGCCCTCTTCGATTTCTCGCTATGTCGCAAGGCAATTTTGGGGCGCCCGGGGGCGCCAACGCGTGTATGGTTCGCGTGATGATTCGCTCCCGGGCCGAGGTCGAAGAGCGCGTTCGCCTGCAGCAAAGCTTCGAAGGCGAGACCATCGAAGACGTCAACCTCGACGGTCTCGTGGCGACACAGCAGCGTTTTCTGCGCACCACCTTTCGCCGGGTGAGCGCCCGGGGCGCCAAAATCACGGCTTCCATGTGGACCGAGGCGCTGCTCGACGGGGTCGATTTCACGGGCGCGACCATCGAAGACTGCACCGCCTCGGGGCTCCGCGTGGTGGGGCCGAGCACGCTCGTCGGGGCTCGTTTGTGCGGCACCGTGTTCTCCGAGGCCGACTTTCGCGGGGCCGATCTCAGCCAAGCCGAGCTGTCGAACGGGGTGTTCTCCAAGGGAAGGTTCGAAGGCGTGCGGGCCGTTGGCGCCTCGTTTGCGCAGAGCTTGCTCGACGGTGCCTGCCTCCAGGGCGCCGACCTCACGGGGGCCAATCTGGACGAGGCCGTGCTTGCCAATGCCGACTTCTCGGCGGCGATCTTGAAGGGGGCCTCGCTCGCCGCGGCGCACTTCGCCGACGTCAACTTCGAGGGCGCGAGCCTCGAAGGGGCTCACCTCGCGCGCGCTCTTGCGACCAACGTCGACTTCCGACCCCTGGGCGCGCCGAAAAGCGCCCCCGGTAGCGTCTTGACGCTCGCCGAGCTGTCCGGCCTTTCCCTGCGGGAGGCCGCGTTTGCGGGCGCAAACCTGGACGGCGCGGGGCTCGAACGCTGCGATCTGACGAGCGCCGATCTGAGCAACGCGAGCCTGCGCGGCGCGCGCCTCGCCGGGGCGATCTTGCGAGGGTGCCAGCTGGAAGGCGCGATCCTCGAAGACGCCGATCTGACCGAGGCCGTGCTCGACGAAGCGGACCTTGCCAGTGCCCGCCTCGACGGCGCCCGTGCGAACCGCATCTCCCTTCAGGGTGCGCGCTTTCCAGGGGCCACCTGGACAGGAGTGAGCCTGGTCGGCGCGCGCCTGCCCAAGGCCGGCATCGCCCAGCAGAGCTTCTCCGGCGCCAAGCTCGACGGCGCGAGCTTCCGCGGGTGGGATTTGTCCGGGACAAATTTCGAAGGGGCGAGCCTCTTGGGCGCCGATTTGCGCGAGGCCACGCTGTCGGGCGCCCGCTTCCAGGGCGCCAATCTGCGGGGCGCGCGCCTGACCCTGGCGCACTGCGCTGGCGCCGATTTCTCCAACGCCGACCTCAGTGGCGCCGAGCTGACCGAGGTCGATCTGAGCGAGGCGGTGCTCGACGACACCGTCCTTGACGGCGCCGACCTGCGCCTCGCCAAGCTGCTCAAGCCACGCCTGATGGGGGCCGATTTGTCTCGGACACGCCTGGCCGGGGTCAGCATCATCCAGGGTCTCCTCGACGGCGTGCTGGCGCCTGGGGTTGATTTTGGGCAGGCCAACCTCTCCAGTTGCTCCATGGTCGGCGCCGACCTGCGCGGCGCTGTGCTCGCCCGCTGCGTGGCCCACCAGGTCGACCTGGCGGGGGCCGACCTCTCGGGCGCCCGCATGCAGCGCATCGACGCCATGCGTTCCAATTTCGCCGGCGCCAAGCTCGACGGGGCGAGCGCCGCCGAGGCCCACCTGCGCGAGTCCAACTTCGAGGGCGCGAGCCTCAAGAGCGCGGTGCTGTCTCGCGCCAACCTGTCCTTGTCGCGCCTCGTCGCGGCGGACCTGCGCGAAGCGCGCCTCGATCACAGCGACCTTACCTTTTCTGACCTCTCCCGCTGCGACGCGAGCGCCGCCGATCTGACCAACGCCGTGCTCGACGGTGCACAGCTCCACCGCATGCGTCAACAGGGGGCCAAGCTCGCTGGTGCAAGCATGAAACAAGCGCGAAAGACCGACGAAGCGCGGGCGCAAGCCGAGCTGTTCGATCGGGGCGTGGAGGCCCGCAAGTGAGCACGTCGACCTTCTCCTCGCACGCACCGGCCCTCTCCACCGAGGGGGGCGCCGCGCTGACCGTGGTCGATGTCCAGTGCGCCGAGGAAGGCGACGACGGCCTGGTGCCGAGCCCCAACGTGGCCGAGCTCGGGGGCGCCTTGGGCACCAGCGAGCGCGTGCGCATTCGGCATCGCCGCACGGTCGTTGTCGGCTCCGTACAGCCCATGAGCAAGGCCGCCCAACCGCTGCTCGGCGCGGTGAGCGGTGTGCCCTCGTCGAAGGTGGTTGTCCAGGGAGGCAGCTCCAAGGTGTACGCCGAGCTGCGGCGCATGGGCACCCTCGGCTCCCCCGCGTCTCCACCCAACGCGCCCGCCGGGCTCGTCGTGGTTCCTTCCCAAACGCAGATCCGTGTAGCCCGCTAGACAAGAGGTACCATGCCCACCCTGGAAGGCATCGAAATAGGCTTCGTTTCCGGCGCAAACTCCAGCGACGAGGTGTCCCTGTTGGGGGTCTTCGGGCAGGAGCGGCTGTCGACCCTGTTTACGTTCGATCTGCTGCTCGCGCGCGCCAACCCCTACACCTTCGACGAGCTCGACGCCATGCTCAAGGCCCCCTGCGCCATCGCCATGGGCCGCGGCTCCGGCGACATGGTGCATGGCATCCTGGAGAGCATCACCCTGCTCGACGCTTCCAGCACGGTTCACGCGCGCTACTTCGCGCGCCTCGTGCCCAAGGTCTGGCTGTTGACCCAGGCGCGCACGTCGCGCATCTTCCAGAACGTCACCGTCTCGGACATCGTCACGCAGGTGCTCGCCTCCTATGGCATGGGGCCGACCCAGTTCGAGGTGCGCACGATGCGCGCGGCCAAGTCGCCGACGCGCGAGTACGTCGTGCAATACCAGGAGACCGACTGGGATTTTCTCCAGAGGTGGCTGGAGCACGAGGGCTATTATTACTTTTTTACCCACGAGAAGTCGGGCAGCAAGCTCATCATCACCGACGAGAACGCGGGCACCTCGTCCATCCTCGCCCCTTCTTCGATCTCCTACCGCGAGATGAACAACCTATCCACGGGGGGCGACGCGACCATCTGGGACTGGAGCCTGGAGCAGCGTCGGATCCCGGCCAGCGTCGCTGTCTTCGACTACAACTACCGCACGCCGGCCACCACCTTGATGGCGCGCGAGGTGGTAGACGCGCAGCGGGGCTTTGGCAGCGTGTTTTATTACGGCGAGCACTTCAAAGACCAGAATGTCGGGCAGGCGACCGCCAAACTGCGGGCCGAGCGGCACGCCTGCGAGCGGCGCACCTTCCGTGGCAAGACCGACTGCGCCCGCTTTCGGGTGGGGCACACCTTCGATCTCGAAAATCACTACGACGCGTCCCACGACGACACCTACCTCATCACGTTCATCGAGCACCGCGTGGGCTTTCCCCTGCTCAACACGAGCGGCGCCCTGGGCGACGAGCCCCAGCGCTACTTCGGTCAGTTCGAGGCCATCCCGAAGAGCGTCGAATACAGGCCGCCGCGAAAGACCCCGTGGCCGCGCATCGACGGCATCATCAACGGACACATTGACTCGGACACCGACGGCAAATACGCCGACATCGACGCCGAGGGCCGCTACAAGGTCAAGCTACCCTTCAACGTGGCAGGTCAGAAGGGGGGCGCGGCGTCGCGCTGGATCCGCATGGCGCAGCCCTACGCGGGGGCCGGCTACGGCATCCACCACCCGCTGCACAAGGGCACCGAGGTGCTGATCGCTCACGTCGACGGCAACCCCGACCGACCCATCATCGTCGGTTCGGTGCCGAACCCGCTCACCTTGACCACCTCCACCACCACGAACGAGACCCAGTCGGTCACGCAGACCGCGTCGGGCATCCGCATCGAGATGGAAGACCTCCAGTCGTAGCGCGAGGGAAGGGAAAAACGCACCATGAGCACGCTTGTCCAGATCCCCATCGCCGAGCTCCTCGACATCATCGAGGTCGCGACCGGCCTCGACCTGGTCGACCCCGACATGTCGACCACCGTCACCGACGGCATACTGACCCAAGCGCCGCCGGTCGCAGCCGTTACCACCGATCCGAACCGCTACACCGTCTACGTGCCCTTCGACGAGACCATCTTCAGCATGGGCAACCACTCGCCGACCTGGATCAACGACGTCGGCGTGACCGCCATGACCGACGACCACATGCACATGTTCGTGCGCGGCGTCGAAGATCCCTTGGATACGACGCTCATTTCCATTGGTGGTCCGGCGACCAGCGTCACCATCGAGCAGTTCGAGGAGACAGTCTCCAACCAACAGAGCCACGGCTACACGATGATCACGAGTGGCGCGGCTCTGCACGAGTCCAAGGGTCAGCACTTCGTGTTGTCCAGGGAAGGCGAGCTTATCTTGCGCACCGCGGGCCCCCAGCAGAACGCCGTATTGCAATCGGACACGGGTACCACGGCGGTTCTTGCAGGTGCGG
>CAYLJT010000685.1:0-4913 GCA_964383995.1 uncultured Polyangiaceae bacterium | reverse complement strand
GCCCGGAAGGAAACCACCTTCCGGGCCCGCCGGCCATCATTGAATCATGACGATGTTGCCGGCGCTGTTGGTCTCTGTCTCGTAGAGGTAAATGACGTTGTCCATGTGGTCGTACGTCATCGCGTAGTCACCGGTAAGACCGAGGGTCGTGATCGGGCCGATGTGCACGGGCGAGGGGCCCCCGGGGTTCATGACGGCGTGGACGGCGGCGCCGGTATACTCGCGCACATACAGGTTTTGCGGATTGACGTAGTTGTCCACGTCGACGTGGGTGTGAACGGCGCTCGTGTCGATGGTGGCAATGCGCTGGGCCGGCACAGCCACGTTCGACCTCGGGATACGGAAGACGCCCTCGATGCTGTTGGCTACCTCGACGCCCGCCACGTAGAAGAACATCGCATCTGCGGCGAGGCCTACCACCGAGTCGACGCTGGTGTTGGTGCCAAGATGAACAGGCGTGCTCGGCGCGAACGAGTCGTACGCGTAGAAGTTGACCGAGTTGCTGGTCGTATAGGTCGCCATGAAGGTCTGGATGCCGTCCGTCGCCAAGGACTGGCCTGCGTTGGCGACGTAGGTCGGAGTGACGTCCCAATTCGTGGGTCCCCACATGGCCTGGTTCACGTCGAAGATGCGAAATAGCCGGCTCGCGCTGGCGGATGTCGTCGTATCGAGGGTCAGAAGACCGGCCTGCGTGAAGACCGCGGCGTAGCCCAGGTGCGTCGTCGTGATACCGAATCCGGTCGAGAACTCCGCCGCGGTGGTGTTGCCGCTCTTTGGTATTTCGAAGACCTTGCTGGTGCCCCCGAAATAGATGTTCGCGGTGTTCGACGCCATCCAATAGTCCGTCGTGGCCGAGGTTGGGAACAGGATGCCGAGGTCCGTGGCGACCCCGGTGAGGCCCGTGTAGGTGAGCTCGGTGAACGTCAGGCCCGTCAACGGACCACCGCTTTGCACGCCGATGTAGACGGGCTGTCCTGGCGTCGCGAGCAGGGTCGCTGGCGTGGTGAACGAGTCATTCACGCACTTCACCTCTGTGCCCGTGGCGTTCAAGAAGCCAATGGCGCCGGGCGCGCTGGCCTGGACTTGGAGCACACCCTGGCTCGGGACGTAGCTGTACCAATGCACGTTGACGCCTGAGGGTAGACAGCTCGGCGCGTCGAGCCGAAGCGTCGAAGTGGGGTTGATGGGGCCTGAGCCGACGAGCGGCTCGGCGGTCGGCCAGCTCTCGCCGGGGCCCGGGAAGAGCTCTGTAACCTGGACCGTGGCACCCTGAAATTCTTCGCTCGTCGCCTCCGAGGCAACCCAAAGGTAGTAGGTGGAAGTTGCCAGTCCATAGATGTTGGACGCAAAGGTATCGGCGTTGGCGCCACAGCTTATGGATACGTTGCTGGGATCCGTGGGGTCACAACTCGTCAGCAGGTCATAATCCAGATCGCTTTGGGTCAGCGTCGGATCGTTGTTTTGCACGCTGATGCTAAAGATGCTGGAGCTGGCGGTTTTGTCGAGCTCGATGACGGCGTCGACGCCGTTGATGTCGCCATAGGTCGCGTGGTTGTCGCACGAGATCGAGCCCGGACCGCCCCAGGTCAGGCCCATGTCGAAGGAGTTGATGCTGGGCGGCAGCACCCACGTGTGGGGTTGATTGGGCCCCGCGGGAGGCGTGTAGTTGGCGCTCGCCGTGGTGTAGGGCATGAAGCAGCCTTCCCCCTCAGCGGCTGACGGGGCGACCTCGTCCACCGTAATCGTCGCGCCAGGGAAGGTGCCTGTCGAGTTCTTGGTGACGACCGCGTAGTAGTCGCCGGCAGGGACGTCGAGGTAGGTGTCCCAGTCGTGTTTGTACCAAAGGCACTTTTCCTGGACGCCGCCCTGGCAAGCCCCCGAGAAGACTTCCAGGTTGAGGAAGTTCGAGGCGCTGGTGGAGCCGGGGACGTCCGCGCGGATGTGCAAAAGCGCGCCTCCAGAGGCCAAATCCGCCGATATTTTCGTGTACTTCACGATCACGTCGGGGCCAACGCCGCTGGGATCGCAGCTCGTAGGTAGATCGGAGCTGACGACGCCGCCCGCTGGCACGGTCCACACGTACGAGCTGCCGACGAGGCTGGCTTGACTCGCGACCAGAGGGTCGTTGCAGCCTTCGCCGATAGGCACGGTGCACGTGGGAGAGCAGGTATCTCCGGGCAAGACGTTCCCGTCGTCACACTGCTCGTGCCCCGGAATCTGGATGCCATCGCCGCAGATGGTGCTGCAGAAGCTCGGGGGCCCAACGCAGCTCCAGCCCGTTTCGACTTGGCAACTTGGATCGCAGCCGTCGCCCGGGAGCTGGAGGCCGTCGTCGCAGCTCTCGCCGCCCACGATCAGGCCATCACCGCACACCGCGCTGCACACGGTCGGCTCGCCCGCGCACAGGAAGCCAAGCTCGAGGAAGCAGAGGTCGCTGCAGCCATCGCCAGGGCTGTTTGCGCCGTCGTCGCATAGCTCACTGCCACCGATCACGCCGTCCCCGCATTGCGTAGCGCAGAGCGAAGGCGAGCCATTGCAATAGAAGCCGTGCTCGACGACGCACACGCCATCGCAGCCGTCCCCGATGAAGAGGCCTTGATCATCGCACTCCTCGACGCCGGCTACGATGCCGTCGCCGCAGGTCGTCGTGCAAATCGACGGGTCTCCCGCGCACGCCCAACCCGCTTCGATCAGGCATAGATCATCGCAGCCGTCGCCCGCCACGGTCAGACCGTCGTCGCACATCTCGGTCCCCGCGCTGATCCCGTCGCCGCAGGTCGTGTCGCAGACAGAGGGGTCGCCGATGCAGGTGTAGCCAAGCTCGACCGCGCAGAGGTCGTCGCAACCATCCCCAGGTGCCACACCCATGTCGTCGCAGCTCTCGGCGCCCGCGACGATGCCGTCGCCGCACGTCGTCACGCACACGCTCGGCATCTCGTCGCAGACAAAGCCGGCCTCGACGAGGCACAGATCATCGCAGCCGTCGCCCGCTGCCGCGCCGCCGTCGTCGCACAGCTCCGCGCCTGCGACGATGCCGTCACCGCACGTCGTCACGCACACGCTGGGAGCGCCATCGCAGGTGAAACCGCTCTCTTCTGCGCAGGTGTCGTCGCACCCGTCCCCCGCGTCGGCGTTACCGTCGTCGCAGGTCTCGGCGCCTGCGAGCACGCCGTCACCGCAAATCGTGACGCAATCCGAAGGCTCGCCGTTGCATGTGTAGCCCGTCTCGACGCGGCACGCGCCGTTGCAGCCGTCCCCCTCAACGGTGTTGCCGTCATCGCAGTCTTCTTCGGCGTCGAGCGTCCCGTTGCCGCAGGGGGCGCTTCCGCCCGCACCTCCTTCCCCGCCCGATCCGCCAGCGCCCGTGCTCGATGTCGTGGTGGCGTCGCTTGTCGTCGTGCTGCTGCTTCCCCCGGCACCCGTCGACGTCGCGGTGGTACCACCAGCTTCGTCGTCGCCGCACGCGGCAAGGCTCAAAATCGCGGACAAAAGAGCCCATTCAAGACGTCGTAAGGCCATCCGATCGCTCCTGCCAGCGGCTGCAAGCCGTTGGTAGTCCAAGCATCGCCCCGCGGCCGTCCGGGCGAAATACCGATCTCTTGCCCCTCAAACGATCGCGCGCTCAGCGATACAATGTGACCTCGTACGCGTGGGGCTCGAAGGGCGCGTCGTCGGGATCGAACGTGTTGAGCCGATCGATGTCGCCCTGGTTCAACCCCACGAGCAACAGCCCCGCAAGCCCTCCCACGTTGCGCATCGTTTGCTCGACGTGGGTCGCGCCAAACAGCCCCGGCACCGTGGTGCGCGCCACCTCGTGACCAGCGCTGTCGACCTTCACGATGGCCCAGCGAAAGAGGGTCGGTAGCTCCCAATCAAAAGCGAGGGTGATTTCCGCGTCGAGGGGCGCATTCGTGAGGTCGAGCCAGAGGTAGGTCATGCCCGTCGACGAGATGGGTCGCATCGGCGTGAGCCGCCGCGGGAGGCTGTCGTAGGGCACCGACCAATCGAAGCGAACGCGGCCGAAATCCCCCAAGTAGCTCACGTCGGACAGGTGCATGCCGTCACTTCGCGCTCCCATGAAGGCCCGGTCCACGGCGAAGTCGAGGAGCATATCGCCGAGGTTTTTGTCCTGCTCGCGCAGCGTGATGCGAAGTGCGTCGAACATGTCAGGCTCGTTGCGGTAGGTTGCCCCTTCGATCGGTGAGCGCTGACGCGCGACCTTGGCCAGGGCCTCCACGATGCGCGCAGGGCGGCCGGTGCCCCAAACCTCATCCAGGTAGGCAGGGAACAGGAAAGAAGCGTGCAGGGCCTCGCGCGTGCCCGCGGTGAGGGGCTGCTCGGGGGAGCGTTGAAAGGTGTCCACCGCCTCCGCTTCGAGTCTCGGACAAGGAGCGAGCAAGTGAGCCAAATAGCCGGATGCGAGGGCGCGCTCGCCGTCGCTCATGGCCGCGTCGATCCCCGTGAGCCAAATGTCTGCGACAACCCGCGTGACATCCGACGCTGCCTCGCAATCCCACCCGGCCCGTCGCGCGGGCAACAGGCCAAAGCCGGTGTCACCATCGAGGGCATCCCACCTCGCCGTGAGATCGGCGTCCGAAAAGGCATGCTCCGTTGACGTGAGGTAGAGGTCGACCTGAGGACCACCGCCCCGCTCGCCGTCGGTCCTGAGCGGCGAAAAGCCGAGGGCGCGCAGGCCGGAGAACGCGCGCTCCGCCTGGGTCAAGGTCGCCGCGATGGCACGCTCGGGCGTCGCGAGGGCTGCGTGAACGCAGACGGCCTCGCGGAAGGAGCAGGCACGTTGTGCATCCTGAGCCCCCGTTGGCCGCTCGGCGCGGGGCACCTTCGAGGGGCCGCGGGCGTCGTCACGCGCGGGCAGGTCGGGCGTCGCCGCCTCCAGACCGGTCGCCGAGGGA
>CAYLJT010000684.1:0-4922 GCA_964383995.1 uncultured Polyangiaceae bacterium | reverse complement strand
CGTGTCCGAGACAGCGTTGAACTTTCCATCGCCGTTGTCGAGCCAGAGCTTGACAGCGCTGACGTTGGCGTCGACGATGGTTCCTAGGTTGTGAACGGTGACCGACTGGGCCGCGTGGGGGCCAACACCCAGCCCGGTCAGCGCAAAACCCTGGGCAAAGGCGTTGGCGCTGCCCGCGGGAACCCCGAATCCGGGAATGGAGCTCGGGTTTCCGCTGTTGCTAACGATCACGCTGTTCGTGATGTTGTCAAACAGCGCGACATCGTCGAACGCGAATCCGTCGTACGTGTTGACGCTCGTATCGCTGCCGAAGGCCACGCGCATCTTGACGCCCGCCATGCCGCCGATGCCGGTCAGGTTGTGCAGGACGGTCACCCACGTGCCACTGCCCGTGGCTCCGTTGCCGCTCCAGCCGTCCGTACTTCCACCGGGCGCGCCGTCGACCGAGCTGTCGTTGTACCAACCCGGGTCGCCGACGGCCCCCACGGTCTGCCAACTTTGACCGCCGTCCACACTGGTCTGCAGCACTGCGCCGTCCCAGCCGGACTCGGAGCTCCACCACACGTTCATGGAGACGGCCGGATTGAGGGCCGCCGAAAAGTCGAAACACACGCCGGCCTCGACGAACGATTGCTCGGAGTTGTTGTAGTTGGACGACAGACCCGTCATCCAGGCGTTCACGCCGCTTGCCGCCCCCTGAATCACCGAGCCTGCCGGGGTGCCCAGCGCCCAGCTCGAGTTGGTGCCGCCCGACATCCACGACTGCGCCCCCTCGAAGTCCTGCACGTAGCCAATCGCGGGCAGGGTGGCCCCGGAGTTGACGGACGAAGCGAGCGTGTCGTTGCTCGGATCCGCGTCTCCCACCACCAGGGTTGTCACATCGAGCGTGTGTAGGCCGGGCGCGCTCAGATCGGCGAGCGTGGTAAAGGTGAAGCTCGCGCTGCCGGCGGCGGGCACGCTGCCGTTGAACATCTCCGCGACCGGCAAGCCGCCATCCAACACGTACTGAACGCCGAAGCCCGACAGCGCGACGAGGCTCAGGTTCTGGATGGTGACGGTGACCGTCTCGGCCGCGCTCATGCCGCAGCCGCTCACCGGAGAGTCCAGGCTCACGACGGCGGCGTCAGGCTGCCCAAAGTCCTTGAACTCGAAGTCGTCTACCGCCATGTCGCCGAGGAAACCAGCGCCGCTGTGCACGCCGCGCACGCGGATGTGAACGGTACCGTTGGCCAAGAACGGGGTCAGATCCACCAAGGGCGATTGCTGCCACTGGTTGAGATTGCCCGTCACCGAGGGCACGACGTCGGTCAGGAGCACGGCCATCGCCGCGTCGAGGACGTCGATGTGCAAGGTGCCCATGTTCGAGCCGTACAGGTGATACCAAATCCGCGCGCCGGGAGCGATGGCGCCTGCCAGATCGAGCGGCGGGCTTATCAGGTTGGAGACGTTGGCGACCGAATCACAGGGGGAAGACGCCTCCAGGTATAGGTATTTTCCGGCGCTAGTGCCAGGGTTGTGGTCCACGCTCGGCCCCGTTGAGGAGGACGGCGTTCCGCCCACGTCGACCAACCAGTCCCGGTTGTCCGTCGTGTCGTTCAACCAGCCGGTGGTCGACAAAGTACACACGGTCGCGCAAGTCGTGCCGCACGTGGGCTCGGACTCGAAGTCCTCCACGTAGGGTGGAGCCACCGCGAACGCATTTGCGCTCGCACCAATGGCGACGAGGAGCGTTGCTAGGAACGCGAAGAGCTGTCGATGGGAAGACAAGGGAACCTCCTTGTGGTGGACGGCCTGAACCCCGCGCCCCAAGGGAGCGCGCGCCAAGAAGACGCTACCCGAAAGGCGCTACGAAGTGGTGAACATAGTTGCTGGTGCAATCAATTTTCGTTGCTGCTGCAACTACTTTGTGCCCTTCGTTACGCGCCCTGCCATCATCGGGTAGCCAGACGGGGCGCCAAATCCGGTGGTGACGGTCTCGGAGCGCTCTGGTAGATTGAGCGTCCGCCATGCAAATGCGCCAGCTCGGACACACGGGGCTCGCGGTCTCTGCCCTCGGCCTGGGTGCAGGCCCCCTGGGCGACGCCACGCTTTCCGAAGACCAGGTTCAGCGGCTCATCCACGGGGCCTTCGACCTCGGCGTGACGCTCATCGACACCGCGCGCAGCTACGGTACCTCCGAAGCACGCCTAGGCCGCGCCCTCCGGGGTAGACGGAGCTCCGTCGTGCTATCGACCAAGGTAGGCTATGGCATTCAGGGCGTCGATGACTGGACGGCGGAGGCGGTGCGGCTCGGCATCGACGACGCGCTGCGCGCGCTACAAACCGACTGGCTCGACATCGTCCACCTGCACTCGTGCAGCGCGGAGATCCTGCGTAGGGGCGACGTTTTGGCGGCGCTCGGCGAGGCCGTCCGCCATGGCAAGGTACGCGTGGCCGCCTACTCGGGAGAGGGTGAGGCCCTGACCATCGCCACGGCGTCGGGGGTGCTTGGGAGCGTGCAATTTTCGCTCAATCCTTGGGACCAGGCCAACCTGCATGGCGCCCTCGGTCAGGCGAAGGATCGGGGCTTGGGCGTCATCGCAAAGCGCCCCCTGGCCAACGCCTTTTGGACGCACACCGACCGTCCCGAGCGGCAAGATATCGCGGCCTACTGGGATCGCGGGCGCGCCCTCGGCATCGACGACGGGGGCTTGGGCCTTTCGGCGCTCTCGCTTCGCTTCGGCGTCTTCACGTGGGGCGTCGACGCGGCGATCGTCGGCACCACGAAGCTCTCGCACCTGGCGTCCCTGGCGAGCGCGGTGGCCGAGGGTCCCCTACCCTCCGAGCTGACCGCCGCGCTGCGACGGGCGTGGCAAGATCGGGGGCAGGGCCTGCCTGGCGTGCTGTAGTGTCGGACGGAGGAGCGCGCGACCTGCGCGGCGCCGCCAAGGGGCTCCGCGCAGGCCAGCTTTGCGACCAGGGTGGGGTTAGAGGGCGTTGAGGAACGCCAACAGGTCGGCGCGCTTGTTGGCGTTCAGGTGGATGGGGTAGAGCTTGCCATCCTTCGAGTTGTTGTAGGCGTCGCTGTTGAAGTAGTCGATGACCCCCGCGAGGGTCGCCACCGAGTTGTCGTGGAAGTACGGTCCGTTGTTCTTGACGCCGCGCAGTTGGGGCACCTTGAAGCGGCCGATGTCTTCGGTCCTTGCGGTGACCATGGCAAGACCGATGTCGAAGGTGACGGTGTGCATGTTGATCGTGCCGTCTTCGTTGGCTAGCGGCACCACGATCGGGGAGAACTGCCCACCTCCATCGTCGTGCGTGAAGCGCAAGTTGTGGGCGTTGGCTTCCGACACGCCGACGTTGAACGTGCGCCCCAAAGACGGCGCGAACGAGGGGAAGTTCGGGGGCCTGGTCCCGCCGCCGAGGGCCTCGACGTTCGAGACGTTGTTGAAGACGTTGGGCGTGTTGTGGCAAGGCATGCAGCTCTTTTCGAAGATGTGCTTGCCGCGCGCTTGCGCCTGCGTCGTGATCGGAACCGTGTAGAACGGGTCGTTCACCAGGGTCGCGTACATCGGGTCGTTCGGGTCGCGAAGGGCGGCCAGCGCAGGGTCGGACAGGACGCTGAACTGGAAGGCTTCCAGATCGTTCCCGGAGGGGATGGGGAAGAGCTCGTCGAAGCGGTTGTCCGAGCTCTGCGTGTGGCTGAAGACCGCCGTACGCGCGACCTCGAACATGCTGCGCCCGCGACCATCGGTGAGAAAGCCGTTGGCGAAGGCGACGTTGACGAGCTTGATGGACTTGCGCCAGCCAAAGACCTGCCGAAGAGGATCGGCCTGGGAGCGGCTGAGCGCGAAGCGGTTGGGTCGATACTTCACGAGGCCGTGCAGATCGAGGTTTTGCATGCCGTCCGGGTCGCCCTGCGCGTCGGCGTCGATCCCTGTAAAGAGCGGGTCGGACAGCGGGATGGTCGCGCTGAGCGGAGGCGGAGGTAGACCCAGGGAGGTCGCTTCGACCCCGCGATGGCAGGTGAAGCAGGTCCTGCCGTTGGACACGACCACGCCGCCAAATGCCTGCGAAAAGCCCTGGAAAAGCGCCTGCGTTGGGTCAGACGTCTCCAGATCGGAGGCCAGGCCGAAGAGGGCCCTGCCGTTGGCCGCGTCGGCCTCTGGTTGGATCGGGTTGAAGCGGACCGTCTCTTCCAGGTGGAGGTTGTAGGTTCCGTTGTTCAGCGTCTTCTGACTGCCGTACGCCACGCCGAGGGGCTCGGCTTCGTTGTCGGGTGCGACCTGACACGCGGCGAGGGCCGCAGCCAAGAGGCCGAAGGAGAGCGCATGAGAGTAGTTGTGCAACATGGTAGCTCTCCTTTAGGGGCCGCAGAAGTTGATGTTTTTGATGTGGTTGGGCACGAACGCATCGGCGCACGTACCGGCCCAGGGAGATGGCATGATGGGCGGGGTGTTGTTCATGAACAGGGCGTCCAGGTCGAGCGCCCAGTTCCGAGGGACGCCGCCGCCGTTGAGCGTCATGCCGCTGTACGCCGAGGTCTGATGGGCGCGGGGTGGCTCGGTATAATATTCGGGGGGCTCGATGGTGGTGTCGAAGATCAGGCCGTTTCGCAGGTACTCCGAGAAGGACAGCGCCTCCGACGCCGGGCGGGGCTCGCTCACATAGGGCCTCGTGGTCGAGAGGTCGTAGCGAACGGGGTTCGCCAGGCAGAGGTTGGAAGGTGGGTAGGTGTTGAGCAGGTGCGCGAGATCGGGTCGGTCGCCCCGTACGCAGTTGTCGTAAGCAAACGTCCACTCGAAGTCGACATTCCCGTCTTCGTCGGGTTGGAAGAACGGCGTCGGAAACAGCTTGATCCCGGGGGCCTGAACGGGGATCGCGTTGGGCGGCGGGGTCGGAAATTCGTTATCGGTCCCGATCATGTCGAGGGTCGCCGCGTC
>CAYLJT010000683.1:0-4924 GCA_964383995.1 uncultured Polyangiaceae bacterium | reverse complement strand
GATCAAGGCGAAATCCGGCCCCGAAAACGTGTTTTTGGTGATCGACGCGATGATCGGTCAAGACGCCGTGAAGACCGCGCGCTCGTTCCATGAGCGGCTGGCCTTCACCGGCGTGGTGCTCACCAAGCTCGACGGCGATGCGCGCGGCGGCGCCGCCCTGAGCGTGAAAGAGGTCACCGGCGCGCCCGTGCTCTTCGCCGGCATGGGCGAAACCGCGGACAAGCTCGAAGAGTTCCGCGCGGACGGCATGGCGAGCCGCATCCTCGGCATGGGCGACGTGGTCGGCCTGGTGAAGGACTTCGAGCACGTCGTCGACCAAAAAAAGGCCGAAAAAGACGCCGAGCGCATGCTCAGCGGCGAGTTCACGCTGGAAGACTTTCTGGAGCAGGTGCGCATGATCCAGAAGATGGGGTCGCTCAAAGACCTCGTCGACAAGCTGCCCCTCGGCGGCATGTTCCCCGGTGGTTTGCCCTCCGACGTGAACCTCGACGACCGCGAGCTCGTGCGCATCGAGGCGATGATTCAAAGCATGACGCCCATGGAGCGCGCGGATCCCTACGCCCTCGTGCGCGAGCCGTCGCGCGTGACGCGCATCGCCAAGGGCTCGGGCTCGAAGCCTGAGGCCGTGAGCGAGCTCGTCCAAAAGTTTTTGTTCATGAAGCAAATGATGGGCGGTCTCGGACAAAACCTCGGCTGGATGGGCAAAGTGCCCGGGCTGAAGCAGGTCGCCATGGCTCGCAACATGAAGAAGGCCGCCGCCGGTGGCATGGGCGGCTTCCCCGGTATGCCCGGTATGGGCGGCTTCCCGGGGATGCCCGGCATGGGCGGCTTCCCCGGCATGGGTGGCTTCCCCGGCATGGGCGGCTTCCCCGGCATGCCTGGGATGGGGATGCCCGGCATGGGCATGCCTGGCGGCGGAGCCCCGCAACCGAGCCTCACGAAGATGAAGCCGATGTCCGCGGCCGAGCGCAACGCCAAGAAATCCCAGCGCAAGCGAGAGCGCGATGCGCGCAAAAAAGGCCGTAAGTAGCGCGATGCTCGGGGCCCTCTTGGGGGCCTCCTGCCGCGCCGAACCGACTCCGCCCCCGGCTCCGAGCGCGGCTCCCCAGGCGGGCGCCGCCACGGCGAACGACAAGGCCGTGCCCGAGATCACGGTGCCACGCATGCGGAGCGAGAGCCCCACCATCGATGGCAGTCTGGACGAGCGGGCCTGGTTCGAGGCCGTGCGAATTGGGCCCTTCGTCAACGTGGGAACTGGCCACTACGACGCAAAGGGGTCGGTGCAGGGGGAGGCGCGGATCACCTGGGACGACCAAGCCTTGTATGTGGGCTTCAATGTCCGAGACAAGTCGATCCGCGGCGGATTCCCTGCGGACGCCGTCGATCCCCACCTGTGGGAGCGGGACACCGTCGAGCTGATGATCGACCCGGACGGTGACGGCGACAACAAAGACTATTACGAGATTCAAATAAGCCCTCAGAACCTCGTCTTCGACTCGCATTTCGACAACTACAATGCTCCCAAGGGCGGGCCGGCTGGGCCCTTTGGACACCAGGAGTGGTCTTCCAACCTGAAGAGCGCTGTCGTGCTGCGCGGGACCATCGACGAGCCCGGCGACGTCGACGAGGGCTACACCGTTGAAGCGCGGATTCCATGGGAATCGTTCGGCAAGGCGCAGGCGAAGCCGCCCAAGCCCGGAGACCGTTGGCGGATGAACTTCTATGCCATGCAGGACAACGGCGGTGTGGCCTGGTCACCCATCTTGGGAAAGGGCAACTTCCACCGTGCCAGTCGCTTTGGCAAGGTGGTTTGGGGGCCCTGAGCGCACCTTCTAACCCCGCCCGTGCGCGGTCAACGTGGCCTCGACGAGGTCGGACGCGACGCGGCCGTCTTCCAGGCTCAAGCCCCCTTCGACCCCTTCGGATGCCTCGGCCAAGCGTAGACGGAGACCTGCGGACAATACCATCTTCGCGCCCCCGCACGACTGGCACACAAGCCCGCCACGCGTGGCGTCGAAGGCGGCCGCCGCGCGCTCCGAGGCTTGTTTTCCGCAGCTCACGCAGCGGCGCAAATCAAGCCCCCAGCCAAAGGCCTTGAGCAGGCGCAGCCCCGCTGTGGCCAAGGTCACCGAAGGTGCCAGTTCGACGGAGGGGTCGTCGAGGGCGTCGAGCAGGTGATTGGCCTCTTCCCACACCTCCGGCTCGGGTACTTCACGGGGCGAGGCGTCACGAACCCAGCGCAATGCGCGGCCCGCCGCCTCCATGCGATCGAGGTGAGCGGTCAGGGTGAGCCTGGGTCGTTGAATCTGGGCTTCGACGAGGTTGTAGAGATCGCGACCCTCACGCTGCTCCAACGTGATGGCCAAGCGATGCATGGGCTCGAGCCCCGAAAAGCGCTTGGAAGACGCGCGCGCCGACCGCGCGTTGGCCGACAGGAGGCCCCGCTCTTCGGTCAGAAACGTCAGCACCAGATCCGCCTCGCCGTGGGGGGCGCGTCGGAGCAGCAACGCGTCGGTGTGGATGCGGCTTGTCGCGGACGTGCCGGACCGCCGCATGAACGTCAACCGAGGACGAACGACGCCGGCGCACGCGGTGCCGACGAGAGCTCGCGGGGCATGTCGTGACCGCGCGGGCGCAGCACGATCGAGAGCGCGAGCGTAAACAGGATGAGCAAGAGCACGAGCGCGATGGCCACGCCAAAACGCTTGGTTTGCGTGCGCTGCCCCGACGACGAAAGGGGCACGGGCGTGGCGACCGCGACGCGGCGGCTCGACGTGTAGCGGGCCAACACATCGTCGGGCGAGAGCGCCACGGCGCGCGCGTAGGAGCGCAGAAAACCGCGCACGAACACCTCGCCGGGCAGGTCGTCGAAGAAATCACCTTCGAGCTTCTCGACCGCCGACGACGGGATGCGCGTCGCGCGGGAGACCTCTTCGACGCTCATCGCGCGGGCAACGCGAGCATGTCGCAAATAGCTTCCGATCGATTCCATCTCGAGCCTCGCTGCGGAAAAATCGCTTTTGGCTCGTAAACCGCGGGGCTCGAAAGAGAGTTTGCCCACGGCGGTTTACTCCAGGGTTGCGAGCTGCGCCGCGCAGCGCTTGCCGACCGGGGTCGAGCTGGCGATGTCACGGCAACGTTGGAGATCGACCTTCGCGTCGTCGCGAAGGCCATTGGCGAGGGAGACTCGGGCCCGAGCGTCGAAGGCGTCTTGCATCTTCGCGCACTCGGGGCTGGCGTCCACGGCGTGGGTCAATGCGTCCCGCGCGGCGGCCAAATCTCCCTTTTTCTCATAGGCTAAGCCGAGTCGGTAATGTCCAACACAAAACAGGGGTTGGGCCGCCACCGAACGGCGGAGGGCGTCGATGGCTTCGTCGATGCTCCCCTTTTCGAGGTAGGCCAAACCCAAATTGCCCCACGATTTCTCGGGGGAACCGTACAGGATGTCGTTTGCGAGGGGCTTAAGAACAAGGATCGCGTCGTCGTAGCGGCGCTCGTGCACCAGGATGACCCCGAGGGCGTTTTGAGCCTCGCGGTGGTCGGGGTTGGCCTCGATGGCTTTGCGGGCGTACGCCTCGGCCTCGTCGAAGCGGCAATCGCTCGATTGGGCGTCGTTCGCACAGAACGCGAGCATGACGATGGCCCCGAGGTAGGCCGCGTCGGCGTTGCCATCGTCGAGCTCGAGGGCCTTTTGCACGTGCTCGAGCGCCTCGCGTAGGCGGCCGTTCTGGAACGCGTCACGCGCGAGGTCGTGCTCGGCCAGGGAGCGCTGATCGACGTTCGCCGTGTCGGGCCCCGCACCGCCCAAACAGCCCGCGGCCATCGCGCTCAACAGAAGCCCCACGGCCAAGGGCCGGGAGAGGTCCCGTCGAGCTGCTAGCCGATGCGTGGGGCGAAGGGGCATGTCGTCGATGTCCTGGGTGTGCCGCCGAGTCACACCCTTCGATGGAAGCCCCTAAGCGATGCGATGCGCAGCGTCAACGGGGGGTTTTGGGCCATGACGCACTTTTTGCCCTCCATTTGCCGGCCCAAACGCGTCTTGACAAGCGCGTTTACCTTGAAAACAAGGCCATCAGGCCATTCGGTGCCATGGATGCAACGCGTCATCGCAGGGCTTCGTCCTCGTCGCCTTCAGCCTTTTCGCCCCGTAAACCGAGGGCACGGCACTTTTTGTAGAGGTGGCTGCGCTCCATCCCGAGGGCTCGTGCGGTCACGGTCATCTGAGAACCGTGATGACGCAGCGCTTCTTCCACGATGGCGCGTTCGGCCTCCTCCGCGAGCACCTTGAAGGGCACGCCGGCGCGGAAGAGCCCCTTGGGCGACACGGTGGAGGAGCTGCCCAAACAGGACCTGACGTCGTCGCCGTCGATGGTGTCGTCGGGGGTCAAGATGACGAGGCGATCGATGACGTTGCGCAGCTCGCGCACGTTGCCGGGAAAGCTGTAGGCCGAGAGGGCCTCGAGGGCGTTGTCGGTGAGGCGCATCGTGGGTCTGTCGTTGGCGTGTACGGCAATGGCGAGAAAATGCCTCGAAAGCGCGGGAATATCGCTGCGACGAGCGCGTAGCGGCGCGATCGCGAGGGGCAGCACGTTCAGGCGGTCGAAGAGGTCGGCGCGGAACGCCCCTTCGCGGCACATGGCCTCGACGTCGCGGTTGGTGGCGGCCACCACGCGGGCGTCGACGGTGATCACCTCGTGCCCCCCGACACGCTCGATTTCCCGCTCTTGGAGCACCCTCAGGAGCTTGGCCTGCATGGCGAGGGGCATGTCACCCACCTCGTCGAGAAACAGGGTCCCGCCGCCCGCCCGCTCGAATTTGCCGCGTCGCTGCTTGGTCGCCCCGGTGAACGAGCCCGCTTCGTGGCCGAACAGCTCGCTCTCGATGAGCTCGCTCGGCACCGCAGCGCAGTTCATTTTTTCGAGGG
>CAYLJT010000682.1:0-4925 GCA_964383995.1 uncultured Polyangiaceae bacterium | reverse complement strand
CAGGCATTCTTGCCGCTCGTGCCATAGACGGTGACGCCGTGCTTTTGGGGGTGTTTGGCGTCCAACATCTCCTGTTCGAGGCCGAGCTTTCGCATCAGACCACCACACTCGCCCGTCATCGATTCGCCGACGTGGTAGCGCGGAAAGCTCTCCTTCTCGATAATCACGCTCTTGATGCCGCGTTTCGCTAGAAACATGGCGGCCGAAGCTCCCCCAGGACCACCGCCGATGATGGCAACTGTCGTCTTCATTCTTCCTTCAGATGGGCAGAGGAGGTCGGCTAGAACTGACACGCACGCGCCCGAGCGCGACCTGCGCAACGATGCCTTTTCGTAACACGACATCCGCTGATGGGCAATACCGCGAACAAGGTATATTCAGGCATCCTGGTTTTTAATTGCCGGAAATAGAGCAAAATTTGCCGCTATCGGAGAGGGCCAATTCGTCAACGATGCATGATTCTCCCCAGTTTCTGTCCACGCTCTACTGTATTTGTGCAACGTTGAAAGATTGGGCGTGCTCGACCTGACAAGATTGCAGTGAAGGGGGTGTTTTCTCATGATGTCCTCGGCTCGGCCCCGTCGCGGGGCGGCGCGGCCGAACCGGATTTGACGCGACGCTCGCCGCTCTCTAACCTTGCGCGGTGCAGTCTTCGCTGATTTCGAGCGCGTTTGCTTTGACAGTCGTGGTTTCGGCCACGGTCGCGCGCGCCGAGGGCCCCGCGGGCGCGGCCCCGAGCCCCGCGCGGGGCGCAGCGGTGGTCGCGCTTTCACGCGAGGCCGCCCCCGCCGCGCGGTCCCTCGCTCGCCTGGTTTACGGGGACGCCGCGCTGCGCCCCGCCATCGACGACAGCACTGCGCAGGTGCTCGTGGGTGAGCCGCTGCCGGAAGGCGCGCCGCCGGCCCTGGTGCAGCTCGCCGAGGTTTGGGCCGCGCTCCCCACGGCGGGCTCGCCCACCGCGGAACGAAGGCTCTTGGCGGGCCTCGGGAGCGATGTGGGCGCGGTGCTGGTGGTCGCGGTGGGGGTCGCCGCCGACGGCTCGCCCGCCGCACGCGTGGTGCGCGTGGCAGGCGCTTACGACGAGCCGACCGTGCTGCAGGCAGCGGCGCCCGACCCGCAAAACAGCGCCTCGGGCCCCACCTGGCCCGGCGCCACGAAGGCCTTGCGGGGCCTGATGCCGGCGCCCCTCGCGCCGAAGCCAGAGCCCGCGCCCAAGGCGCCAAAACCCGCGGAGGAGCCCTCGTTTTTGCCAACTTCGCCCTGGTTTTGGGGCCCCATCGCGGTGGTGGCCGCCGCCGGCATCACCGTGCTCGCGGTTTCGCAGGCGAGTAGCTCCGATCGACCGACCGCCCACGTGTCCGGCCGGGTGGACCCGTGAGCGCGAGCCGCTTCCCGTTTTTTTCGCTATTTTGCCTGGTTTTTGTGGCCGAGCTCGGGCTCTCCGGCGGCGCCTTCGCGTCGCCAAGGCCGGCCGACGCCCCCCGCGAGGTCACTGCGCGGCCCGTCCCGAGCCCCCCGGTCGAGTACGAGACCCGAAAAGGCGAGTCCATCACCATCACCTTTCACCCGTCCGTGCGCGAACGAGCGCGCCACCTGAGCGACCAAGCCGACGCCCTTTGGATCCACGTCAACGAGCCCCTGGGAGGCGCCCGCGGAGGCCCCGTGGAGGTGCGCGTGGGGGCCTTGCGCGCCGAGCTTGGACGCCTCGTCCCGGAAGGAACGCCCTCGCCGCGGCCCGGAATGGCCTGGACCCGCGAACGGCTCGTGGTGCTGTGCGCGGACGACGAAGGTCCGCTCGTGGATCTGGAGGCCAGCCTTGCCCACGGGCTCGCCCACATCGCGCTCGACGACGCGCTGGCCGGGCACGACGTTCCGCGCTGGTTTCATGAAGGTTTCGCCGTGCAAATGGCGGGCGAAGGGGCGGTGGAACGGGCCGGTGCGCTGTCCCTGGCTGCCCTCCGCGGGGCGCTTTTGACGCCGTCCGAGCTCGAGCTGTACTCGGGAGAGAACCTTGATGAGACCCCCTTGGCCCTAGCGCAATCAGCCGATTTCGTGGGTTTCTTGCGTCGCCAAGGGCAGGACGAGCTGGCCGACCTCGCCCGCGCGATGCGCGACCAAAAGCCCTTCGAAGCGGCCTTGCAGGAGGCTTTTGCTGAAGATCCGGGGAGCCTCGCGCGGGCCCACCGCGCCGACGTCTCCCGGCGATTTGGCTTCCTCCCCGTGCTCGGCACGAGCGGCGCGCTGCTCGCCGTAGGGCTCGGGATCGCGGTTCTTCGCCGCATGCGTCGCCCCCAAAATGCCGAAAAAGACGCCGAAGACGCCGATCGCGCCATGCGGGCGCCGCGGTCAGCCAAGAGAAACCGAATGATCGTGGTGGGCAGTCGGGTCATCCACGAAGAGCGTGAGCTCGCGCGGATCCTGCCGCCGGAGCCGGACGTTCCGAAAGTCGAGCATGACGGTGAGTGGCACACCCTCCACTGAGCCCACGGCGGTGGAGCAAGGCAGTCCCGCGGACGAAACAGGCGTCGAGACAGCGATGGGGCCGGCGGCGAAATCGAGCGAAGTCTTCGACAAAGCGGCGCTGCGCGAGCTGGGGCTCGGCGCGGCCTGGTTGGTCGGCATCGCGGCCGTCGTCCACATCGTGGAGACCCTCGTTGCACAAAATCCCCTGGCCGGCACCGTGGCGGCCGCGGTCATCGTCGATCTGGCGGCGGGACGAGCGGGGGTCCGTTGGGATCATCCGGGCCTCGAAAACGAGCCGCCGAAGGCCATCGCGCAACGGGTCTTGAAGGCCACGGCGGCGCCCGTGGCGCTGCTCTTGGTCGTGCTCGGGGTAGGCGCCGCGGCGGGGCTCGCGACGGTCCAGCTAGGCCACCCGGATTGGCCGCTTTTTCTCGCCTTCGGGCGCGCCATCGCGATCGCGATTCGGGCCGAGATGTTGCTCCGTGGGGTGGTCTTCCTGACCGCGCAGAGGGCCCGCGTAAGCCCCCTATGGGCGGTGATTTTCAGCGCCCTTGCCAGCGCGGCGCTCTTGCTTTTGTCGCCCTTCGCTACCCTGCCTGCCTTCGCTTTCGCCCTCACGAGCGGCGCGCTCTTCGCGGTCATTTGGCTGCGTTTTGGCGGTGCCTGGGCCGCGATTGGCGCGCACACCGTGTGGAGCTTTCTGCTCGCCTCGGGGCTGCGCGGCGGGCTGTTCGACGTCGTGTGGACGACAGGCTCGCTGAGCGAAGGACCTCGCGCCGTAGGGCCGATGGTATGGTGGGTGGCCGGGCTGCAACTGGCGCTCTCCGTCATCCTCTGGCGCGTCGTGCCGCCCATCACGCCGCTCCCCGAGCGCAGCGCGGAGCCGAAATGAGCGACACCGTCCCCGATCCCGAGCTCCAGGCGATGGGGAAGCCCAAGCAGAAAACGAAGCGCAAGTGGCTGATTTTGGCGCTCTTTCTGGGGCTCGTCACGGGCGTCGTCGCCCTGGGCTTTCAACCCTTTTTGGAATATTGGGTGCGCAAAGAGGCGCTCAGCTACGGGGTCGTGCTCGACTTCGACGCCGTCAGCCTGTCCTCCGAGGGTGTGGACTTCGACGAAGCGCGCTGGACGTTTTTGGGGATGCCGGGCCTGCGCATGAGCGCCGACGATCTGGACGTGCACCTGAATGGCCGCGCGCCGGAGAAGCTTACCGTGCGCAACCTGCACGTGAGCGCGGTGGGCTCCATGGCCGATCTGACCGTCGAGCTCGCCAGCTACACGACGGCCTATCCGCGGGCCTATGGGCTGCCCTGCGAGGTGCAAACGGTCAACCTGACGTGGTCGAGCCAAGCCGGTGTCGAGCCGTGGCTGCGCGTGGAGAATGGCAAGGTTCGCAGCGACGCGTCTCGGACATATTTCGAGAGCCCGTCGGTCGCCGTGCTCGGGGTGCCTCTGGGCTCGACCCACGCGGTGTGGACGGGCAGTGAAGAGCGCGCGGAGATAGGCATCGGGTCGGCGGATCTTGCCTCGTCTCCCGTGAAGCTGACCATCGCGGGGTCGGAAGGAAAGCGCACGGCGGAGCTGAGCGTGGCCGCGCTGAGAGCCAGCGACCTCGCGTCTTCCCTCGGTATCCCCCTGCCCGCGACCCCAGCGACCGTCGAAGGCAAGGTGTTCTTCATCATGCCCAAGGATCCGCTCAAGGACCCCGTGGCGGGCACCCTGGCGCTGACCATCAACGGCTTTGCCTTGCCTCGCCCGAAGGAGCTCGAGGGCATCGTCTTCGGCACCCGCACTGTGCTGACGTCGCGCTTTGACCTCAGCGCCGATCGCAGGCTCGTCAAGCTGAGCGACCTGGTGCTCGAAGCAGGCGCGTTACGGGCGACGGGCAGCGGGACCATCGACCGGCAAGACAGCTTCGCGCTGGGCAAGCTCGACTTGCAAGGCTCGATCGCGTGCAGCCAACTGTCACGTTCCGTCGGCGGCGCCAGCATGGGAGAGCTCGGCGCCCTCTTGGGCCAGTTCGCGGGCCAAGCGGTCGCCGGCAACGTGGTGTGGACTGCCCAGGTGAACGTCGACTCGCGCAACCTTCAGGGCTTCAAACTGGTGCCCAACGTGAACATTCAGTGCAGACTGAAGATGCCATTTTGAAATGACTCGGAAGACGGTGAGCGCCCCCTGCGTGCACCTCAATTCAAGGTGTCCGCCTTCGCTTGCATCTTCAGCACCTCGATGGCCCTCACCACGTCCGACTCGGCATCTGCCAATGCCGCCTTCGCGGCGAGCACGTCGGCTTCGGCGCCGCCCGCCGCCACGAGCGCGTCGAGACGGCTCTTTCGCTGGGCCACGTTGGCCTTGGCGTCGATCAGCGCGCGCCGCGCATTGACCATCTGAAAGCTCGCCTCGCGCACGAGGTCCTTGTCGACCTGGCCGTCCTGCGCGCGCGCCGCCGCGACCTCCGCGAC
>CAYLJT010000681.1:0-4926 GCA_964383995.1 uncultured Polyangiaceae bacterium | reverse complement strand
GGTGTTCGTGCCAGACCCCACCAAGACCAAGCAGCTCGTCGCCTACCTGCTGTCGATCGACGAAGAGACCCTCGCCCCGGCGCCTGCGGCCAAAAACGGCAGCGGCGGCGACATCTGCTCCTACCAGTGAGCCCCTCCCCGTGAGCCGCGCCCCCGCGCGCTCCCGAAACCCCGCCTAATTCAAGCGCATTCGCGCGAGCCCCGAAGCAGCAAAGGGAAGGAGGTGCGGACATCCGCCTTCCTTCCCTACCCCATCAAGACTTCGTGCGAAGCAGAGGACTTGAACCTCCACGGGAGTTACCCCACTGGAACCTGAATCCAGCGCGTCTGCCAATTCCGCCAGCTTCGCGAGCCGTGTTGCCGAGGCCTCTACACCGGCCTCGGCTGCGTTTCAAGCCGTATCGTTTATTCGGGAACGGCGATTTCTCGCAGCTCCGTGCCGCCTGCGTACGAGTAGCTCACGTAGTTGTCAAACCCGTTGATGAAGGCGCCCACGGGGGCGCTCGCCAGGATGCGGTGCACACCGTCGTTCTGCAGCCCGGGCGTGGTGAGCGGCGGGTTCGGGACGGGATCGATCTCGGGGAAGCTGAGCTGACAGTTGTAGGTGAGCAAGACCGGGGGGCCGCCGCGCTCGTCTTCGGTGAGGCCGTCGGTGGGCAGGATTTCGCAGCCGAACTCGGCGAGGGGCACGTCGTCGAGCTGCACCTCGGCGCTGGCGGGGGCCACGATCGTGATGAAATCGAAGGCGTATTTGTCGGGCGTGAGGAACACGTAGTTGGGGCGAAACTGCTCGATCGGAGGCACGATCAAGAGGCTCGGATCACCCCCGGGCAGGCCGCGCTTGACGCCCGCCGCGTCTTGGCTCGCCATCACCTGCGCGACGGCGATGGGCTCGGTGCTCGTCGCGACGAAGTCGCCGTAGGCCGTGATTTCGCGAAAATCGCCCTGGTAATCGAGGAAAATCTCGTCGTCGGGCGGGGGCAAGCTGGTCTGGATGATGGCGCCCTTGGTGCTCACCGCGACGAAGCGCACGAAGTCGGGCTCGGGCACGATGCCCGTGAGCGCGCCCGCCGCGGCCACCGCGCGCGTGCGGCTCGGCGTGTGCGGGATGGCGAAGGTCTTGCCCGCGGTGCGCACGGGATCGAGCTGATCTTCGAGGTGATCGGCGCAGCAGCGACGGTCCGCGAGGGTCTCGAAGTGGGGCGCGTCGGAGGCCTCGCCGCCCGAGAAGACCGCGATGGGGCCGTCGGCCTCGATGATCGTGCCCGTGAAATCCGCGTTGAAGTCGCTGGTTTCGAGGTTCAACACGTCGTACGGGCCGACCACCATGTCGAGCACGGCGCCGGGCGCCGTCTCGGGGATGGGTCCGCCGCCGATGATCGTGGTCTTCGGACGGACGCGCACGTTGGTGTTGGGGCGGGTGCCGACGATGGTCAGGAAGGCGCGCAAATCGATGGGAAATGCCGCGCTGAAGTTGGTGTTTGGATCGTCCGTGCGGGCGATCGTTTGGGGCCAGCCCGCGACGACGTAGGCCACCTGCATCGTGGTGCCTTCGTACGTGAGCGCCTCACGCGCCTTCAGCAGCGACGCGTCGTTCGAGAAGACGTTGGCGTTTTCGAGCGGGTTGAACTGGTAGGCGACGACCGGAAAGCTCGACACGATTTTGTAGGCGTGGCGTGTGAGCGCGGTGTGCGTGCCCTTGTTGTACTCCCCCTCGGCGCTGCCATCGACCTCGCGCGGGCCGAGCTTGAAGACCAGCAAACCAAGGGGCGGCAGCGTCGCCGTGGCGACCACGACGGGGGCCTCGGGATCGCCCGGGAGGCCGTCGTCTTGCGTGATCACGAGGTCCGCGGGGACGTCGGGCTGGGGGTTCGACACGACGACCGCGAACTGCTGCGCGGCGGCGTTGCTCGTCGAGTTGATCATCGCGTTGTCGAGATCGACCGCCCAATATTCGCAACCGAGGTTGCTCTTCTGCGTCCACGCGAGAGCGCACAAATTGACGCAGGCGCCAACGCGGCACGCGTTGCCGACGGTCGGATCGCAGGTCTCGACGTAGTCGGCCGCGCTCGCGTCGGGGCGGCACTGCACGACATCTTGGTCGTTGCAGCTCCGCGTGCTCGGCTGGCAAGGTTTGCACGCGAGCATCGATGCAACGCACACCTCGTCGCGCGCACCGCAGTCGTCGATGACCGCGAAGTTGGGGCCCGAAGGCCCGTCTTCGCACTGCTGGAGCGTGTCGACGCCGCAGCGCTGCTCACCCACGACGCACGCGGGTTGGACCGGCTCGGGACCCAGAAAATCGGCCCAGCGCACGCCGCTGTCGAAACAGCTTTGGGCGCCGAGCACCGCAAACGCCAGGGCCGCGAGGCCCAACAAAGGTGTTCTTGTCTCGGACACGGCCATCACAGGTGGGCGGCGAAGTAGTCGAGGGAGTAGGCCGTCATGCCCGTCGTGCGCATGTTGGCGTAGCGCAGGTTCGCGAAGTCGAAGTCGGCAACACGAGCCCCGTACACCGCGATGGTGACCGGGCCCTTCGGCAGGCCCGCGAGCTCGAAGTTGCTGAGGTCGGGCAGGCCCACGTTGTTCGAGCCGCCTTGCACGGCGACGGTCCAGTGCATGAGGCCGTTGCCGGTGACGGCGTCGTAGACGGTGAGGTCGACGGGCACACCGACGCTCGGGAAATCGACGGCCAGACCCATGCCGCTCCAGGCCGCGTTGAGCGGGGGAATGACCAAGTTCGGCAGGCCGACGAAGTCGTGGACGACGACCTTCGACGCCGTGTTGGTGGAGAGCAAGCGGCCGACGACGGAGAGCGGCGCCGCGAACGAAGGGCCCGTGCAGGCGCGCGCGGTGGAGATGTAGAACGAGCCGAAGAAGTCCCCGGTGAGGGCCGGCACGCCGACGAACGAGAGGTCGCCCGAGAGCGGCAAGAACGGGGTTTTCAAGCCTTGAGGCAGGATGGCGAAGCCGTCGTTGCCGATCATCAGAGCGACGCTGCTCTTCAAGCGATCGGGGCCTTTGGGCCCGGGCACGGGCGCGTCGACCTGCCAGGTAACGGCCTGATCGAGCTCGCCCGTCATCGAGATGTAGACCGAGTCGGTGGTGTCGCTCGGCAAGATGGGCACGCCCTGCACGACGCCCATCACGTAGGCGTTGAAGATGGGCGGGTTGACCGTGCGATCTTCGAGACCGGCGATGGCGTAGAGCGCGCGGTTGCCGGCGGTCGTGGAGATGGCGAAGTCGTAGCCCACGGAGCCGGGCGTATCGGGGGTGATGCGCGCGGCTTGCGCGGGCAACGTGAAGGCCGCGGTGGGATCGGAGGAGGCGACGAAGACGTAGGCCGCTTGCACCTCGTTGGCGTTCGCGGGCTGCGGGACGTTGAGCCACGGGGCCTTCTTGAACTCGGTGCCGCCCTCCCAAACCAGCTCGCCGGTGACCGTGCCGGTGTGCACCGGCTTGCCGCCGACGAGGGGCGGATCGCCTTGCGACGCGCACTCGGGAGAGAGCACCGGATCGAGATAGGCGGTGACCGTGTCGACGGGCACGTCGACGAACGTGATCGGGCTGTGGCAACGCGCCGCGACGGTGATGGTGGTGGGCTTGTCGAGGGACGGATCGCTGATCAGCGCGACGCCGGTGAAGTCGGTGAGCTCGACGATGGTGGTGAGGTCGAAGCCCGCGATGGCGTAGGCCATGGGGATCGCGTCGCCCGAGAAGTTGTCGTAGGCGAGGACCTTGACTTGACCGGCGATGGGCGCCCCCGAAAGACCGCCCTTGAAGCCGTTGTCGCTGTCTTCGTAGGTGAACGCGTCGAGCACGGTGAGCGCCTCTTCGCCGGTCGTGATGGTGATGGCCTTCGCCCCAGGCGTGCCGAGCGGGACGGTGCATGCGAGGGCCGTGGGCGAGTCGACGGTGAGGCTCGAACAGGGCTTACCGTCGATTTTGACGACGGTCGTGGCGTCCCACGCGGTGCCCTGGCCGATGAGCTCGATGTCGATGCCCCCCGCCACCGGACCGCTGTCAGGCTCGGCGTAGAATTTGTCATACACGTAGCCCGAAGGCAGCGTTCGCCGCGTGGACTCGTCGTCGCCGTTCTGGGCGGTGAGATCGACCGGGCCCGCTTTGCCCGGAGGCGCGGCCACCTGCACGCGCGTGGCGTCGATCGGGATGACGCTGCCGACGTCGACCTCCTGGTCGCCGAGCCACACGCGCACCTCGGGCGTGAAGCCCTTGCCGTGGACGAGCACGCGTTGACCGCCGAGGAACGGGCCGTGGCCGGGATCGGCCGAGAGAACGGCGTGCGGATCGCTTGTCGGCAGGCCGCCTCCGCCCCCCTCGCCGCCGGCCCCGCCGTCCGAGACAATCGGAGGATCGTCGGTTGTGTCTTGGTCGGTTTGCCGGCTCAAGCTGGTGGGTGACCCCGCGATGCAAGCGCCTCCCACGAGCGCGAACGGGACCAGGGCGACCAGCGCCCACGCGGAAAATGCGGACCTTTTCGTGCTCACGGCGGCGATTCTAGCAGCGCGACGCGCGGGCACGAAGGGATTCGAGGCGAAAGGCGCATTCGATGCCGAGCCGGGAGGCCGTGCTCGGCGACGTGCGCCTGACGGGGCGCTTCAGCGCACGCGCACGCCCCAACCTTCGAGGACCTTCTCGGCGTCCGTGCGGTAGGCGTTGTCGGTCGGCGCGAGCTCCAAGAAGCGCCGGTAATTCTCGATGGCTTTGTCTCGGTCGCCGGCGGCGCGCAGGGCCTCGGCGTAGAGGAAGTGCGCGTCGAAGAGCCACGCCGGGCGCGCCCGCGTGGTGGACGTGGCGAGGGTCACGGCGCGCTCCAGCTCGGCCATCGCGCTGCCCGCGTTGCGCGAGAGAATCTTCCCGAGCCGATAGTGCTATTCGGCGACCGAGCCGTCGGCCGCGATGGCC
>CAYLJT010000680.1:0-4951 GCA_964383995.1 uncultured Polyangiaceae bacterium | reverse complement strand
CTAGTGCCGCGCGCCAGAAATCCAGCCAGGGTTACACCCTGGGTTTCGCTTCGCGAAACGCGCGCGGCCCTATCTTACTTCGATGGGGCTTCGCCCCAAACCCCGGAGCCGCTGCGCGGCTCTCTAGCGCCGCCCAACCCAAGGCTCACCATGGCAACAGTTCTGACGGGCGGCACTAGCTCGGGCTGCGCGAAAGCGGTCGCCGCTTCTTTTGGCTGCTGGACAAGCGGCGCCCGACTCCCGGCAAGTCCTCGAGCCATCGTCGGTTGATCTTCCCACGCGGCCCGGTTGTCTGATACTCGTCAGGACGTGCTCCAACCTACCTCCCCCACCCGTCGATTTCTTCTCTGCTGCGCGAGCGTGCTCTTCTCCGTGCTTTCGAGCGCCTGCTCTTCGCCCTCTCCCGCAGCCAACCCGGGGTCCAGCGCTCCTGCTTGCGAGGCGTTGGTCGGTCAAGCGCGAAGCGAGGTCGACGCCGCCGTTGACGCCCACCGGGCCTGCGCGACCGACGCCGATTGCGTTGTGATTGCCAGGTCGGCGTCGTGCTTCGACGCGTGCTCCACCGTCATCGCCGTCAAGGACCAAGCGGCCGTCGAGCAAGCCAAACAACAAGCATCCGCCGGCGCTTGCGCGGAGTTCGCAAAAAGCGGCTGTTTGCCCGCGCCCATCCCGCCTTGTGCCCCGCCGGGCGCTCCGCGCTGCGAAGCGGGGGCATGTCAGCTTTGACGATCTCCGTGGTCATGTAGTCTCCGCCGCGCCACGAAAACCGCGACCGCTCCCGCGGCGAGCACGCTCCACCACTTGGAATCGACCGTTGGCGTAGCCAAGGGGTCACCAAACACGATGGCCGCCGCGCGGGCTCCGTCGTAAGCGCGGCTTCGTCTCACGCGATCGTTGTGGCAAGACACCACACCCCCCGCCCCGCCCTGTCGAGAAGCACCACATGACTTGCGCGCACGCGCTGTTTTTCGCGGATTTCTGGGCCCGCGCGGACTGGCACGCTCCGTGGAATAGGCAGTCTCCGAACCCCTACCAAGGAGACTCCCATGAATACGTTGTTGCCTGTCACCGTCGCCCTCTCCGCCTTCCTCGCCTTTGCCTCCGGCTGCGTCGCGACGGTACCGGCGAAGAAGATGTCTCGGACATTGCCGAGCTCTCCGACCCCGGCGCGCCGGGCGCCGACGACGCCGAAAACCAGGACACCGGAGAAGCGGAACAAGCCCTCTGCCAATGGAACTACATCCGCCATTACGACTACACCGACGCCACGGGCACCTACAACTGGGACGTCTCCTACAACCTCGAAACGGGCAAGCGATACGTCGATGAGCGGCGCGTGGGCGGCGGCTTCTACAAGCAATATGTCCTCACGCCAGGCTGGTCGACCTGTTCTTTCTCGGGCATCGAGACGGTGTCGCTCAAGAACGGCTCCACCACGCTTACAGGTCCGCACAACTGTCTGTCTGGGACGGACGAAGAGGTGCACCTGGAGAAGCAGCGACTGCTGCACCGCAAGCCCTCGTTCATCGAGTACGTCTGCTTGTGAGGTTCGAAGCCCACGGCCTCCGGTGGACCGCCCGCCAGCCGCGGGCTCGGCGACCGACCGCGCGCCCGAGCTATCTCCCAGACGAGGTGCTCGGGCGCGGGGGCCCCCGCATGTCTTTCGATCGTCTTCGCCCGCGTTGCTGTGCGCCCCTCCATGTCGACGACCGCTCCGCGCTCGGCCCGTAGGAATCTGGAGCGGCGGCGCGCGTTCATGTACGCTCCCGCCATGGCGAACGTCACGCACCTGAATCAGCCCGTCGAGAACATGGTCGCGTTGATAAGCGACGCCCCCGGACGGGGCGAGTTTTATCCCATCTTCGGCGACGGCTCCTCGCTCGATGTCATGCGGCCCTTTCGCGTGCCCGACGGCGCGTGGCTGGTCGTCACCGACGTGCTGCTCAAGGCCTATCAGGTGCCAGCTCCGGGCGTCTCCCTCCCGTTCCGCCTGCGCCTGAAAAACCTCGACGGCTTCGAGCACAGCGGCGAGGCGTTTTACCCCGTGGTCGCGAGCCTCGAAGGCGCACAGACGAAGCACATCGGCTTCACGGGCGGTTTCGTGGTCGGATCGCGCGTCCAGCTCGTGCCCGAGACCTCGAACGCGGGCACCATCCGTGTGTTTGGCTACCTGCTCGGCGCGCCACAAGACTGGGCGGACGCCTTCCGGTCGGAGGTCCCGCAAAGCGAGCCCGAGCCTGTATTCTCGCCCATCGACGCCGCGTTGAAGGGAGTCAAGAAGGTCAAGAAGAAGACCCCATGAAACCTTGCCAACGTCGCGCCCGAGACAACCATGCTCCGTGAACCCCAGCAGATCTGCGAGGTCATCGACGCACAGCTTACGGCGGCCGGCTTCCACGTCTCCGGTGGGACCATCGTGCAGCGGATCTACCTGGGCTCGTTGGCCGGGCTTGCGGTCCGCGGAGAGCTCAGTGTCATGACACCTTCCCAGCTCATCTTGCCGGGCTACGTTCTGACCGTGGAGGCTCAAACCGGGGTGCCCACGCGCTGGGTGGGAGGGAAAGAAGTTCCGCTGCTCTTGGGCCGCGGGCTCGCTTCCGTGGGGGCCATCGACGGCGCGATCATCCGCGCGGACGACCCGGGGTGGGCGCGCAGGCTCACGGACGATCCGGGGGCCCGAGCCGCCCTCGCCGCGCTACTCTCCGAGGTCTCGTTCGTCGAGCACCTCCCTTCCGGCGCTCTGCGCATGCAGCTCCAACGACCCAGCCGACCGGTGGTCCCACCGCTCGCCCCCCTCGTGCTCGCCTTCGAGCACCTGCTGCGGGTGGTATGCTCGGCTCCGCCCCCGCGGCCCGCGGCAGCCCGCTGGACCGACAACCGGACCCTGCTGATGGTCCTTGTTACCGTTGTCGTGCTCGGGCTGTTCGGGGCTGCCGTGGCCCTTGCCATGGCCCTCTGAGGGCATTTGCCCGAGAAGGTAGGACGGAGGACCTTGGCTCCGACAGCGCCCGCGTCTCCCCCGGTTGCCGTTTCGGTGGGCCGCCCCTAGAATGCGCCCGCAGCCTTCGCCAGCTTGTCGTCGAGACGCGCCACGCTGCACGGAAGGTCCCGCCAAAGGAAGTTGTCGTATGTCGAAGTATGGTCCCATCGTCGCCCGCGTCTTGCTCGGGCTCGCGTTCTTGGTGTTCGGTCTGAATGGTTTCTTGCACTTCTTCGCCCCCCCTCCGGCCCCCGGAAAAGCCGGAGAATTTGGCGCCGCGCTGATGGCCTCGGGCTACATTTTTCCGCTCATCTCGGTGACCGAGCTTGTTGCAGCGCTGACCTTTCTGACGGGAAGGTTTGTGCCCCTCGGTCTGACCATCCTCGCTCCCATCCTGGTCAATATCGTGGCCTTCCACCTCGCCCTCGAAATGAACGGCATCGGCATGGGGCTGTTTCTGACCCTCCTGGAGGTCTACCTCGCCTGGTCTTACCGCGACGCCTTCCGCGCGATGTTGAGCCCGAACGCCCAGCCCGCGTCCTGACACGCGCGGCCCGGCGCGTGGTCCACCTTCCAGCGACCGCCCTACCTACGGGAGGGCGGTATCCCAACCTCCCGTGAGGGTCAGACAGCGGCCCTCGACCACCGGGACGGTGGTCGTGCCTTCCAAGGTCACCTGCACAAGCTCGACATCCTGAAACACGCCCGCGGACGTCCCCGTGTAGTCGGTGTCGGCGGTAGTCACCACGAGCGTGCCCGACCTTGGGTAGAACACCGTGGGCGTCTCGCTGTTCACGTCTTCGAAGGCCAGAAGGCAGTGAGCGCAGGTTTCGTAGTTGTCATCGGGCGGCGCGGACAGGTCGAAGCTGCCCGTGACCTGGGCCCCCGCCACGTCGAAGAACTCGACAAACAGCACATGCTCGACGCTCGGGTCCAAGCCGAGGAGCGAAAACGCCACCGAAGAGCCGCCCGGCTCGGCGTCCACGAGCTGCTTTTCGCCCACGGAGACGGGCGTACAGGGCGAACCACCTCCCCCCGCGCCGCCGTTGCCGCCTTCACCCCCCTGACCACCTGCGCCCGAGGTGGACGTCGCATCGCCGGAGGTCGCCGCGGTCGTCGCCGTCGTCGAGGAAGCGGTCGCGGAGGTGTCGTCACCGCAAGAGACTGCTCCCCAAAGGAGCAGCGGAACCAGCGCCAAGGAGCCGAAAAGGGCAGGTGATAAACGCATGGTGCGAGGGTCTAGCGCAACGAGCCTTCGATCCTCGGCTCGGTCGGGGAATCGACGGAGGCGACGGCGTGAGAGTGCGACGTACTAGCCGTCTTCACACGGCAAATCAACGCCTCTTCGCCGTGAGCTCCCGATAACGAACAAACCAAGTGCGGCATCAAGAAGGCGGTCGGCGAAAAGTGCTTGACGATAGGGGGCGCTCCCGTGGTAGGGAGAAAGGTTGACTCTCGGCCCTTTGTCGCCCCGCTGCGCCCCAACACACCTCCTGTCGTTCGGAACCCATATGAGCCTATTTCGCCGCCTTCTTGCCGCCGCGCTGTGCTCCGCGGGGGCCCTCGTCACCGTCCATGCGCAGGCGGGGGTGCCCGCTACCCTGACCCACCAGGGACGCCTCTACGACAGCAGTCAGGTCCCGGTCAACGGCACGGTCGACGTGGTCTTTGCCATCTACGACTCGGCCGCCGCCACCGTGCCCCTCTGGAGCGAGGTGCACACCTTGACGTTCGACGAGGGCTTCTACTCCGCCGCCCTGGGGTCCATCGTGCCCTTCGGGCCGACCATTTTCGACGGCTCGCCGCGTTATTTCGGAATGACGGTCGGTCAGGATCCCGAAATGACGCCCCGCTCGCTGATCGGGAGCGTGCCCTACGCGATGGTCGCTTCGGACGCCGTCGGCGACGTCCATCCGACCTCGGTGTCCATCGCGGGTGTGGGCATGGTGATTGACGCTTCCGGGCAGTGGG
>CAYLJT010000679.1:0-4960 GCA_964383995.1 uncultured Polyangiaceae bacterium | reverse complement strand
CATACGCCCGACGCGCTGCGCCGCGTGCTGACGACCGCGCGGTCGCTGACCACCGGCACTTTGTGGTGCGTCTTTGGCTGTGGCGGCGATCGCGATCCGCAGAAAAGGCCGCTGATGGGCGAGGCCGCGGCGCGCCACGCGGACCGCTTGCTCATCACCAACGACAACCCTCGCAGCGAGGATCCAACCCTCATCGCGCGCGCCGTGGAAGAGGGTGTCCGCGCCGTTGGGGCCACCGCCGAAGTGGAGCTCGACAGGTCCCTCGCCATCGAGCAGGCGATCCTTGGCGCGAGCCCCGGCGATGTGGTCATTGTCGCGGGCAAAGGGCACGAGCCCTACCAAATCATCGGCGCCACCGTGCGGCCCTTCGACGACCGCGTCGAGGCCCGACGCGCCCTCGCCCTCCGGAGAAAAAACCGTTTATGAGCACCGCGATCCCGAAGAACAAGGCCTCTTTTCACATCGAAGAGGTGGCGGTGGCGACCTCCGGCCGGATCCTCGTCGAGGGACCTCAAAGCGTTTGTGGCGTGTCGACCGACTCCCGGACGGTCGGAGCCGACAACCTGTTTGTGGCCCTGGTGGGCGAGCGCTTCGACGATCACGCGCACCTCGCGGAAGCACGCCAAAAGGGCGCAAAGGCGGCGATCGTGAGCGAAGTGGTGGAGGCACCGCCCGGGCTGAGCCTGATTCTGGTCGAGGACACGACGAAGGCCCTGGGCGCCCTCGCGCGGGCGCACCGCAGGCGGTGGGCCGCTCGCTCGCCGGGCCGGCGCCGCACCGTCGTCGCGATCACCGGCTCAGCCGGGAAAACGACCACGCGCCGCGCGGTGGCCGCGCTCCTCAGCGAGCTCGGCGCGAGCGTTCACGCGTCCACGGGCAACCTCAACAACGCGGTCGGTGTCCCGATGGTGCTGCTCGGCCTCACCGACGAGCACGACACGGCCGTCATCGAGATCGGCACCTCGAGCCGCGGCGAAATCGCCTACGGCGCGGCCATCGCTGAGCCCGATATTTCGCTGATTACGCTGGTCGCCCTGGCGCACGCCGAAGGCATCGGATCTCTGCGCGACGTGGCGAGCGAAAAAGGCGAGCTCTTTGCGGCGTTGGGGCGGTCGGGCGTAGCCATCGCCAACGGCGACGATCCGCACGCGCGAGCCGCGCTTTTGCGCTCTTCGGCCTCGCGTTGGGTGCTCTACGGCACGTGCGAGGACGCCGACGTGAGGGTCACCGAAAGCGAGACGTTGGGCATCAACGCGGGCCGTCTTGCGCTCTCTCTGCGAGGTCCCGTGCGCTACGCGCCCCTCGCCCGTGAAGACCTTCCGACGGCGCCGGCATCGCTCATCGTGGAGACGCCTCTTTTGGGCCGAGCCGGCGCCTTTGCGACGGCGGCGGCGGTGGCGGTCGGGTGCGTGCTGCTGCCCGAGCGCCTCTCGTCCACCAGCGTAGTTCAAGCGTTTTCTCGCCTGGAGGACATCTCGGGGCGGCTGGTCCCCCGGCGTTTGGCGAACGACACCGTGGTCCTCGACGACAGCTACAACGCCAACCGCGCGTCGATGGTAGCGAGCATTGCGCTCGCGAAAGATGTCGCCGCAAAGCTCGGTCGTCGATTGCTGCTGATCCTTGGCGAAATGCGCGAACTGGGCCCCTACGCCGCAGAAGAGCACGAAGCCGTGGCTCGCGCGGCCATCGAAGCTTCGCCCGCGCACATCGTCTCCGTGGGCCTCGGCGCGGCCGTCATCTCGACCACCGCGCACCATGCGGGGGTCCCCGCCACTCACGTTGCCGACGCCGCCGAAGCCTCGGAACAGCTCTCGCAGATCCTTCTCCCGGGCGACGTCGTGCTCATCAAAGGCTCGCGGGGCGTTGGCTTGGATCGCGTGGTCGACGCTCTGGCGGCCTCGGGTGCGAAGGGAATTGCGCGCTGATCGAGCGTTGACGCGACCCGCTTCGCTGCGTAGTTTCCGCGCGTTTTCCGGAGATTTTCACCTCATGAGCATCCTCAATGGCTTCGTCGCCCGTGGTAAGCGCCTCGTTGAATCGGGGCCCCTCGCGCGTGTCATGAGCGACGACCGCTTCATGCGCGTCGCCACCGGCGTCATGGACGCCCGTACGCGCATCGGCGCCGCGCGAGAGCTCGCGGCCCAAGCGCTCGACGTGTTGGTCCGTGGCCACGAGCTTCCCATCATCGACCCGTCCCTCGAGCCCGACGAGCCCGTCTCACCGAAGCGCTCGACGCCGACGCACGCCGCAGCGCCCGCGAACGGCACGCAGGTCGCCGAGGTCCGCCCGTCCTCCAGCGAAGGCCGTCCCACAAGCTCCGCGTCCAATGGCGCCGAAGCGGCTCTCGCGAGCCAGATGGCCTCGCGCGCTTCTCTTGCGCGGGTCGGCGGCCGGGACATTTTCGCCAAGTGCGAGCGCTTCACCACCGCCGACAACGCCCGCGCGATGGGCCTCTACCCCTTCTTCCGTCCCCTCGATTTCAACAACGGTCCCGAGGCCCAGCTCGACGGCAAGCCCGTCATCATGTTGGGCTCCAACAACTACTTGGGCCTCACAACACACCCCAAGGTCCGCGAGGCCGCCCGCGCCGCCATCGAAAAATACGGAACGAGCATGACGGGCTCCCGCCTCGTCAACGGCACCATGCGTCTGCACAAGGAGCTGGAAGACAAGCTCGCCGCCTATCACGGCAAGGAAGCCGGACTGGTTTTCACCACCGGATATCAGGTCAACATCGCGACCATCTCGGCGCTGCTCAGCAACAAGAAGAGCGTCGCCGTCATCGATCGGGAAGACCACGCTTCAATCTACGACGGCGTGCGCTTGGCGCAGGCCGCGGGCGCGCGAATGGCCCGCTACAAGCACAACGATCCGGCCTCCCTCGACCACACCCTCAGCGAGCTCGCCGAAGGCGAGGGCGCGCTCGTGATCACCGACGGCGTCTTCAGCGCGCAGGGCGAAATAGCGAATCTGCCCGGCATCGTCGAGGTCGTGAAGAAGCACAAGGCGCGGCTCTTCGTGGACGACGCGCACGCGCTCGGCGTCCTCGGTCCCGCGGGCCGCGGAACCGCCGCCCATTTCGGTGTCGCGGCCGACGTCGATCTCATCGGAGGCACCTTCTCGAAGTCCCTCGCTTCCATCGGAGGTTGGCTCGTCGGCGAGCGCAAAGTGCTCGATTACATCCAGCACTTCGCGTCGAGCTTCCTCTTCGCCGCGAGCGCTGCCCCGCCCTGCGTTGCCGCAGCGATGGCCGCCCTCGACGTGATGCAAGAGGAGCCGTGGCGACAAGAGAAACTTCGGGAGAACTTCACCTACATGCGAACCGAGCTTCGCAGGCTGGGCTTTGAGCTCGGCAATACCGACACGGCGGTCATACCCATTTACATTCGAGAGGACCTGCGAACGCTCCTGATGTGGAAAGCGCTCCTCGATGAGCATGCGGTCTATGTGAACCCGTTCATCACACCGGGCGTGCCTCCGAAGCAGCAGGTGCTGCGGACCAGCTACATGGCTACGCACGAGCGCAAACACCTGGATCACGCGCTCGAAGCCTTCGAGAAGGTCGGAAAGAAGTTCGGCGTTATCTAGGTCTTGGGGGGGAGTTCACTGAGGGGGCGCGGCATCGCACGCGTTCAGGGTGATGTCTTGAGCCATCACCACCGGCCACCGAGGACACTGTCCAGCGGCGCTGCCCGCGCGTGCCCGAGGCCCCCGGAGCCGCGCATGAAACGGTCACGAAGCGACGTTGCCTACGTTGATGGCCTTCAACTCAGGGTTCGGCCCGGCCGTTGCAGTTGAAGAAAATCATGCAGGGCGTCGCATGATGCAACGGCCTGCGAGACCCCTGCTGGAAGAGGTACCCCGTGAGCAACGCCCTTTCTTTTTCGACGCTGCCCGCTTCGTCGCACCCCATCCGTGGGGTTCCGTCCCCCGCGCCCCGTCCTTCGGGGCTCATCATGAGGCCCCAAGGAACCCCCGTCTTCGCCGCCCCCCGTTCCCCCATGGCATCGCTGTCGATGCCCGAACGGATGAACATCGCGCGAGAGCGCATTCGTAGCGCTGCGCTCGTCGGAGAGCGCATTCGTTCCTACGAGGTGGCCCTCTCCTTGGACCTCTCCGAGTTCCACTTCGCCCGGCAATTCCGCGCTGCCTTCGACCGTTCGCCGCACGTTTTCTACGACGAGGTCCGGGCCGAGGTCGCGCGCAAGCTCCTCGCGGAGAACCTCTCGGAAGGTGAGGTCGCGCGCCGCGTCGGACTGCGTCGCCCCGCCGAGCTCCGGGCCTTGCTCGCCAAGCGCGCCACCCCCGAGGCCTCCGAGCCTTGAGCGACCGGGCCGCCCATCGGCCCTGTCCAAAACGCGCCCCCTCCCGTACCTTCGGTGAAGGTGAGGCGCCCTCTTTTCCGTGCCATCCTGCTCGCCGTCTTCGTCGTCGGATGCGGCGGTCCCCCTCGTCCCGCAGCGTCCATCGGCACGGCGGCGGACGCTGCGCCGGACGAGCCTTCGCCGCCTGCGTTGACCGAAAACGCGCGACGGCTCCAGGGCACGTGGGAGGTTGTGCACTTTCAGACCAAGCACCCTGTGCCCGAAGAGGCACGCCCGCTCTTCGGTCGCATGTTCGAGTCGCTGCATTTGCGGTTCGAGCGTGGCGTCCTGAGCGTCGACCTTGGCAACGCGCACGACAAGTACCCCTATACAGTCACGGATGACACCGGTGACATCTTTCGCCTGCGCGTGAAGTCGGGCATCTTCGACGGATCGTTCGGTCGGTTCGTGGACAACGACACACTCGAGCTTGTGGACGAGGGGGCTACCTGGCCGGGTGTGAGCCGCTTGCGAAGACTGCGGTAAAACGACTCGATTTCGACTAGCCTGAGCTTCCTGCATGAGAAGTATCGCAAGCTTGCTCTTGGTGGCCCTCGGTTGTTCGGCTTCCGTCGCGTGCGGAGGGCTCTCGACGG
>CAYLJT010000678.1:0-4963 GCA_964383995.1 uncultured Polyangiaceae bacterium | reverse complement strand
CGATGTACGCGGCGGGCGCGCGCGTATTCGTGGAGGTGGGGCCGGGCCGCGTGCTCTCCACGCTCGTCGCGCGCATCCTCGGCGATCGCCCCCATCGCGCCATTGCGTGCGATCAATCCACGGGCTCGGGCCTCGCCCATTGGCTGCGTGCGTTGGCCCAGCTCGCGACCCTCGGCGTGCCCATCGACACGCGCTTTCTCTTCGAGCCCCGGGGCGTCGCGCCCTTCGAGCTGGCAAGGCCGCCGGAGACCGCGCTGCCGCCGACCACCTGGCTTATCACCGGTCAGCACGCGCGGCCGCTCACCGGCGAGCTGCCCGCGGGCTCCTTCCGCCCGACGCTTCGACCCATCCTGCGCGCGGGCGAGGCCTCGTCGCCGCCCCCTTCGGCGGAAGAAGCGGTGGTCGTGCAATACCTCCAAGGCATGCGCGATTTGGCGCGCGCGCAGCGCGACGTGATGCTGCGTTTCCTCGGCTCTTCGCCTGCCGCTGCCGTGCTCGAAGCCACCTTCGACGAAGAGCCCTCGACCAACCGCGTGTCCGCGACCGCCGTCGTCAGCGCCGAGATCGTCCCTGCGAAAACCAGCCAAACACCCGCCGAAATCCTGCTCGACATCGTCGCCGAGCGCACCGGCTACCCCATCGAGATGCTCGACCTCGATCTCAATTTGGAGGCCGAATTGAGCATCGATTCCATCAAACGCATCGAGATCTTGGGGGTGCTCTCGGGTCGCCTCGGCCTGTCGAGCGCGGGCTCCGAAGAGGGCCGCAGGGTCGTCGAGCAGCTCGCGCGGGTCAAAACCTTGAGGGGCATCCTCGACTGGCTCGACGCCCGCGCCAAAGGCGAAGACGGCACAAAAACCCTGCCAAGTCCGGGACATTTGAACGAGCCGCGGAGCCGCCCCGCGCTCGACGTGGGCCCCGCGCGGAGCGCCCCCGGACCCACCACCAACACCTTGCCGAGCCCCGGGCCCGCCGCCGTCGAGTCCGACGTCGTGCCGCGCGCTGCCACCGAAGTCCTGCGCCTTGTACCGCACCTCGCATGCACACCGATCGACACGCACACCTCGATCGCCAACGTGCGCGTCGCGGTGATCGACGACGGCGAGGGCTTCGCACCGGGCATGGTCGAGCAGCTCACCTTGTCGGGCGCACGCGCCGCCCTCATCGACGCGAGCACGTCGCTCCAAGGCTTCGATGCGGTGGTCCACCTCGGCCCCCTCGCCGAGCGCGCCTCCGACACCGACAGCGTCAGCCGCTCGGCCCTGCGCGCCTTCGACCTCGTCAAGCGCTGCGCCGAAGCCGATATTTCAAGGCTGATCGTCGCCGTGTGGGTGAGCCCTTCCCACATCCCCTTCGCGCCTCCGAGGCACCTCGTGCCCGTCGGCTGGTCGGGTCTGCTCGCGACCCTCGCCAAAGAAAAGCCCGGCCTTCGCGCCACCGTGGTCGGCTTCAACGCGTCGTCATCCCCCTTCGACGCGGTCGAGCTCATCGCCCAAGAGCTATCCGCGCGAGCGTCATCCGAGGTCACGATCATCGACGGCGAGCGCCACGCGCTCAGCTACCGGCCCGCGGCCACGAGCGCCGAATCCCCGTCGTTTTCCCTCGATCCAGGCTCGGTCGTGGTGGTCACCGGCGGGGCCCGCGGCATCACCGCCAAGGTGGCCCTCGCGCTCGCCGAACGCAGCGGCGCACGGCTCGAAATCGTCGGCCGTTCGAGCCTCCCGACGGAGCCCGAAGACCCAGAGACCGCGGCGCTGATCGACCCCAAAGCGCTGCGCAAGCACCTGGCCTCGCGCGGCGATCTCGCGGGGCCGCGGGCCATTGAAGCGGCCCTGCAACGCCTGCTCATCGAGCGCGAGCTTCGCCTCAATTGGGCCGCATTCCAGGCCACTTCGGCCCCCGTTCGCTACCATGCCATCGACGTCACGAACGACGAAGCCGTGAGCGGCTTGCTCGATCAGCTCTACATCGAGCACGGGCACATCGACGGGCTGATCCACGGTGCCGGCGTCGTGGAAGACCGCTTCATCGCCGACAAATCGCCGGCCTCGTTCGCCCGCGTGTTCGACACCAAGGTGCGCCCTGCCCTGGTGTTCGCCGACAAGCTGCGCCACCCGCTGCGCTTCGCGGCCTTCTTCGGCAGCGTCGTCGGCGCCCTCGGCAACGCCGGACAGGCCGACTACGCCGCAGCCAACGCCGCCCTCGCCGACATCGCACGCAGCCTCGAAGCTCGCCTCGGCGCGAAGGTCGCGTGCTTGCACTGGGGCCCCTGGGGAGGCGCCGGCATGGTGCAAGCCGACTTGGCCCGCGCCTACGAGCAGAGCGGCATCGAGCTTCTGTCCATCGCCGACGGCGTCGAGGCCTTCTTCGCCGAGCTCGCGGCCCCGCGCGGCGATGATCCCGCGGTGATCGTGCTGCGCGACGACCCGAACGCTCCGCTCCGCGCCTTCCGCGATCCGAGCCTCATCGATCATCACGCGGCCGAATAACGATCGTCTATCCTCCTGGCCATGCGCCTCCCTCGGACGCCTCGCTCGCCGCAAAACGTGCTTTTTAGCGCGGTGGCCGCCGTCGCATCGCTGTGCGTGGCCTGCGGCTCCGAGGGCTCGGTCACCGACCCCAGCGGGGGCTCGGGGGGCGGCGTTTTGACGAGCGCGGGAGGCGGCGCAACGACCTCCACCGCCGCGACCAGCACGTCCAGCACCTCCACGGGGCAAGGCGGCAGCGGCGGCCACGAAGAAAAGAAGGGACCGCCCTACCCCATCGTCCTCGACCACGGCTTCTTCGGCTTCGACGACTTCGCGGGCTCCGGCTTTCTGACCTATTTCTACGGCATCCGCGATCACCTCACGGCGGAGGGCGAGCAGGTCTTCACCCCCACCGTCGACCCCTTCAACAGCTCCACCTTCCGGGGCGAACAGCTCATCAGCGAGGTCGAGGCGATCTTGGAGCAAACGGGCTACGCCAAGGTCAACCTGGTAGGGCACTCGCAGGGCGGCCTCGACGCGCGTTATGTGGCCCATATGCGGCCCGATCTGGTCGCCTCGGTCACCACGGTAGCCACTCCACACTACGGTACTCCCATCGCGGATATCGCCCTCGGTGTGTCGTCCGATCCCCAATATCAAGAGGTGCTCGACTGGCTCATACAGGCCATTGGCGCACCGCTCTACGACGAAGTGGGCAATCAAACGAGCCTCTACGACTCGCTCGTGCAGCTCAGCCAAGACGGCGCCGCGTCGTTCAACGCGACGATCACCGACGCTCCTGGCATACCCTATTGGTCGATCGCTGGTCGCACAGCGCTCATCGGCGGAGGCGGAGCGTGCCAGTCCCAAGAGTCCGTGCTCTTCGTCGACGGCTTCGAGAACGAGCTGGATCCGGTGGATCCGCTGCTCTCGCTCACCGAGGGCATCCTGGCGGGATCCGTGTTCGATCCGGCCGCGAACGACGGTCTGGTGCGTGTGCAAGACGCCAAGTGGGGCACCTTCCTAGGCTGTGTCCCCGCCGACCACCTGGACGAAATAGGTCAGCTCTTGGGTGACAGTCCGGGCGTCGGAAACGGCTGGGACTACGTGTCTTTCTACGACGAGCTGGTGCTGTTTTTGCGCAAAAAAGGGCTTTGATCTTCCTCCTTGACGGGCCTAGGCCGTTTGGCCGAGCCCCCCAACCATGCCAATCTTAAGAACGCCATGACAAGCCTCCTCTCCCACCGGTCTTTCCTTGGCGCGTCGCTCCTCATCACCGTCGCCGGCTGCGGCTCGCTGCTCGGCCTCGACGACTTCAGCGACGCGCCCGAGGGAGCGTCCACCACGTCCACCACGAGCGGCGCCGGAGGCGGCGCCACGACCAGTACGTCAAGCTCCAACGCGGGGGGTGGCGGCTCCGGTCAAGGTGGTCAGGGGGTGGGTGGAGCAGGTGGCTCGGGGGGTCTCGTGGGCACCTGCGCGCCCCAGGGCTCGGCCTTCGACGTGTTTACCGCCAACGACCTCGGCGGCACAATCAACAAGGACGAGATCCGCGTGCTCTCTGGCAACGGAGACGGCTTCCATGTCGCCGTTGTCCGAGACATGCCGCGCACGCTGCTCGTCCGCACCGTGCGCAACGGCAACCTCTCCCCCGTCGCCTCGTTCACGCCGGCCCAAGACTTTCGCCTCCGCACCGGGGTCGATCGGGGCAACATCGTCGACTACTTCGGCGCCATCGACGGCGTCCCAGGTCAGGTCACCTTCGCCAAGAACGGGAACGATATTTCCACCAACGCCCCCACGTCGGCGCTCTTCGGCACGCCCATGAGCTGCGCGAGCTCCGTCGACCGGCTCTCCTTCGCCCTGGACGGCCCGAGCGTCTACTACGCCGGGACCTGCACCCCGGGCGACAACACGAAAGTCCTCTTCATCGGCGACACGGTCAACAACGTCGAAGTCGAGCTCGGCCTCGACGACATCCAGGCGAACCTCCAGCGGCTCGTCCATGTCGGCGGCAACTACGTCATGGTGACCGGACACGACGGGCCGGGAGGCGTCACCTGGATACGCCACGGACAGGACGCCGCGGGCCTCCTGACCGTCCACCCCCTTACCATCGACCCGGCCTACTCCTCGCTCGTCGCGGGGCTCTCCCCCCTCCCCACGGGCGACGGCGTCATGCTCGCGGCCGCCACCGCCAACCTGAACCCCTTCGACGCGACCTTCTGGGCAGGCCCTGTCACCGACTACTCCAATTTCGACGCCACGCCGCCTCCCACCCTGAAGGCCATCGCGACCTACAACGACCCCACGAAGGTCGGAAGTCAGAGCGAGCTCGCGCTAGGCGACGATTCGTACGCGTTCGTCCGCACGGCCTTCACCGAGACCGACATCAACCTTACCTGGTTCAGCGTCGACGGCAGCCCGCTGCTGGTCGACTACCCGATTACGACGGCGCCCGCGATGGTCAACTACCACGCCGCCGACATGGCCAT
>CAYLJT010000677.1:0-4969 GCA_964383995.1 uncultured Polyangiaceae bacterium | reverse complement strand
AGAGCGCGGAACGGTCCCCAGGGCCTCGGGTGGGCCGGGGAGTGAACGAGAGAACCGTCCCCGGCGTGCGAATTTCGAACGAAAAGGAACCGTCCCCGACTTCTTCAGCGTTGCGGCGGCGAGTGGAGAACCGTCCCCGACGTGCGAATTTCGAACGAAAAGAACCGTCCCCGGCTCACTCGATGAGGTAGTCGTAGCGGACGCCGCTGGGCGGGACCGAGGGGTTGACCTTGGTGCCGATAGGTCACCATCACGCTCGGCGCGAGGGCCTCTTTCAAGGGCACATTGGCCGTGTATCCGTGAGCCGCTTCGAAGATCACGTGACGCGCCGTCGTGCGCACCTTGGCGCGCGCCGCGAGCTCGGAGACACGCACGCCGGTCCACGTCGCGCCGAGCATCGACCACCCCGTAACGCAGTGAACGTCGGCCACTTGATCGACGACGGTCATCTTGGTGAGCTCGTCGAAGGTGAGCGAGAACGGCGCGTCCACGTCGCCGTGAACATCGAGCCGAAACGCCGATGGGCTGGGATCGCCGGCCTCGCCCCCCATGGGCTTGAGCGCGTCGATGATGCGTTGCCCGGGCGGCAATCGCTTGCGTCCATCGGGGCGTATCTCGTTCGCACGGGGGTCGTCTTCGGCCGCCAGGACGTAGGTCCCTCCCCCCAGGGCAACCACCAGCGTGCCGGCCGCGGCGGCCCGCAGAAACTGCCTGCGCTCCATCGCCTCGGCCACATCCCATCGCTCTCGACTCATGCTCGCGCCTCCATGCTTGAGAAGGCTACGCGCCCATCGCGGAGCGGTTTCAACGCGGGTCTAATCGTCGCGCCGCGGTATGGGCTTGGGAGGCCGCGACGAAGACGAAGAGGGCGCCGCGGGGGGCACGGAGCGCGCTCGCGGACGGTCCGAGCCCGACCTCGACGAGGGACCGAGGTGCTCCGTGATCAGCGGCTCACCGTCGGCGCCGACATGCGCGTAGCTACCGCTGTCGACGATACGGGGACGCGGCGGTGCGCTGCTCGGGCTGCGATGGGCAACGGGATCGTCGGCCGTGCCAGGACGCGCGTCTTCGTCGGCGACGTGCACGAGGCGGTACCTGGTGGCATGGCGATCGTCCGCGCCGGAGACGGTGCAGAAGGCCGCCGAGGCCACGGGCGCGGGGGCGGGACGAGCCCGCTCTGTCGGGTGAGACGGCGTGATTTTGCGGGAGGTACTTTGCATCGCTCATCCTCCAAAAGCGCGTTGCGACCTTTCACTTTCGCAAGGTTCCTGCCAGCTCGCGACGGCGCATCGCGCCCCTCCTGGCGTGAGATGGCTAACGCCCACGCAGTGCACACGGGCCTTTCAACGAGGATCGTGCGGCTCTGTGCCGGCACATCGCCGGCACCGTGCCGGCACCGGATCACCGCCCCATCAAGCTCGCGATGGCCGCGTAGTCGCTCTCTTCGATCGCTCCATCGACGACGCACTGGGTCCTGCCGCTCGGCGCGACGAACGCGTGCACGGGTAGCTCGACCCCCGAGCTGCGCTGCAAAGAGCCCAGGAACGTGCTCCTAGCGTTGCCCTCGGGCAGCCAATACGACGCGCGAACACCGCTGGCCGGTTGCGCTTCGAGGAAGCGCTCGAGCTGCCTTTCGTCGTCGTCGATGGAGATGAACGCCACATCGACGAGCACGCCGGAGGCCCGAAGCTTGTCGCGAAACGCCGCGATTCTAGGCATTTCTTCTTTGCAGGGCGCACACCACGCCGCCCACAAATTGACCCACAGCCACTTGCCTGTGCCGAACGCGGGCTCGCTCGGGAGCGATGCGGCGCCGGGCGCGGCGCGCATGGAAAGGCTGCCCTTCGGGGTCGCTAGATCGACGCGCGACGCACAAAGCTTGCGCGGCGTCGCGACCTTCGGGGCCACGGTGGCAACCGGCGTCGCCGCGGGCTTCGCGCTCGAAGCGACGACGGCGTCGCTGCGCCCCCCTTTGGGCGGAGCTGCGGGCGCCGCGGGCTTTGCGTCGTCGCACGAGGTCAACGCGAGCGCGCCCAACACCAGAAGAGTCGAGGCCTTCATAGTTGGCAGTCCACCCACGAAACGAAGGCGCTGCGGTTGATCGCCTCGGCCGTGCAGGCCTTCTCGCCGCGCGAGGTGCTCCAACTGCAATACTCCGTGCTGAGCTGCGCGAACTCGTTTCCGAGCCACAAAAGGCCCATTTCCTTGTCGAGGTTGGGGGCCTCGTCTTTGAACGTGTCGCCCACGTGGAACATCACCGAGTTCGCGCGCTTGTGCGAGAGCGTGCGGTTGAGGTCGGGCGTGCCCGTCTTCGAGGCGCGCGCGACGACGAAGAAATAGCGAGCCCCTTTGCGGTCACGCCAGGCCTCTTCGATGAGCTTCTTCCCTGCGTCGTCGAGCTTGTCCGAGCCGTCGTCGAACATGATGACCGCGCCGCGCTGCTTGAGGGGCGTAAAGAGCGCGTTGAACTCGTCGTCGCTGATGGACGCGAGGGTCTTCACGTCCGCCGGCTGGCAGCCGCGTCGCGAGTCCTGCGCTTCGAGCCCACAAGCGTGGATGACACGCGCGAGGACCTCTTTGAAGGCCGGTGTGCAGTAGGCCGCCTCGGCATCCGCGGCGATCGCGACCTTGGGCTTGTCATCTGCGACGGCGCCCGTCTTCAGGCGCTCGGCCGCGTGATCGACCTCCGCTTGCACCGCGAACGCGGTGCCGACGAGGAGAGCGCAGCCCGCGATAAGGCCCACTAGCGCGGCCCCCTTCACGGCGTGGCGACCCCCGGCGCGAGCTTGCGGATGGTGTACGCAAAGCCGATGTCGGTGTCTTCGTCGCAGAGCCTGCGCTCGCCCAAGAAGAGCTGAGGTGTGGACACGGGGAGCTGATTTTTCACGATGTACCGCAGTATTTTGTCGAGCTTTCGATCGGTGTCTTTGGAGGCGATGCAGGCATCGAGGTCGCTGAAGCGGCCGTGAATCATGTCTCGGACACGGGCGTCACCGCCCTCACCCTTGGCGGTCTCAATGATTTCTTCTTGATGATCGTAGGACCACTCGAGCACGCTCATCGCCTTGTCCGGGGCGCAGAGAATGGCCTTGGACACGATGCACGCGCCCGGATGAACGGGCCGGTCGAGCATCCAATTGCAGGCATTATCAAGGGGAAATAGCACGAGCTTGATGTCGAGCTTCTCCAGCACGCCCTCTTGCACGAGCCGCGTGTGGAAGCCTTTGCACGTGGGACAGAGGGGATCGACAAACAACGTCGCCGGCTCGGTCGCGCCTACGGTTTGCACCGCGATGGCCTCGTCGGGGGCGGGCGCCACGCTCAGCGTGCCGCACGATCCGATGTACGACGCGTAGCTCGGCACCGAGCTCGCGTACACGAGCGCGGGAGCGGCGGAAAACGCGCCCAAACCGAAGGTCCACCCGACCAGCAAGCCAAACGAGCCGGGTCGGCGCCCGGGGCTCCAGGTCGGCGGTCGCGCTACCACCTCGTCGACGAGCGTGGGCGCGAGCCCCGACGAGCCTGCCGCGGGCGCCGGCGGCTCCACGGCGCGCGCCGCTTCGCGGCGATCGAAGATCAAAGCGAGCACGCCCGCCAGCGCGAGCAGGCCGGAGGCGATGTAGATGCCCACGCAGGTGTGGCAATACTCCCCGAGCTTCGTGGCCGAGATGTAAGCCATTACGGCCGAGACGATGCCCGGCGTGAGGCCCATCGTTCCGAGAAAAAGCGACGCTTTTCGGGGCGCGTCGCGGCCGGCGAAGATCATGTAGATCGCCAGAGCCGCGAAGAACGCGAAGGCGCCCATCGCGAACAGGGCGATGGGAATGCCGCCCCAGTATTTGTCGCGGAACACCGCCGAATAGGTCGAGAACATCGCCGTGCGACAGCCCGTCGCCTGGGTCTCGGCCTCGCTCGCGCCCGGCACGAAGCTGCAGTGAATCCCGTGCATTTGACGATCGAGGTGGGCCGCGTAGTCGAAGGTCGACGAGCTGGCCAAGGACAGACCGAGCAACGAAGCCAGGAGGGCTACCACCGCGGGGATCGACCGCATTGAGCTCGACATCCCCGGGCCTTTAGCGCTGCCCACGGCCGGCGGTCAAACCAGCGCCGCGCAATTCGTTGCCGGCATTGCCGAGACGCGGTGGACGGGCCTCGCCGTCCCGCGCGACCCCGGATCGCTCACGACATCTTGAGCTCGACGGGGGGCTCGGAAGGTAGGCGCACCTCGATGCGGGTCCCCCGCCGATCCGAGCTTACCGCGATGGTCCCGCCCTGATTTTCGGCGAGGCTCTTGGCCGTTGTGAGGCCGAGACCAAGGCCCGCAGGTTTGGTGGTCATCAGCGGCTCGAAGAGGCGGTCGCGCAACGACTCGGCGATGCCCCCGCCCGTATCGCCGACGGAGAGCACGGAGAGGCCACCCTCGCGACGCGCCCCGAGGGTGAGCGTTCCGCCCTCGGGCATGGCCTCGATGGCGTTGCGCAGCAGGTTGCCGAGGATGCTGCGCGTCTGGCTCACGTCGACGTAAAGCGGAACGTCGACGCTCTCACGCGCGAGCTGCACATGCTCCGGGACGCGCACCTCGGCGAGCACGTCGCTGAACATCGCGGAGGCCGTGGTCGGCACGGGCGACGCGGGGCGCACGCGCGCGTACTCCACGAGGTCGGTGATGATGCGGTTGGCGCGCCAAGCCTCGTCGCGCACGATCTCGAGCGCGCGATTCACGTCATCGTTCGGGTGACCGCGAAGGAGCTTGTCGAGGACGTACGCCGCGTTCGTGATGGCGCCGAGCGGGTTTCGAATTTCATGCGCGAGGCCCCCCGCGAGGCGGCCCAGCACCGCCAACCGCTCCCGCCGAACCAAGGCTTCTTGGGCCATGCGAAGCTCGGCGGTGCGGGCCTCGACGCGCTGCTCCAGTTCCTCGTTGGCGCGGCGCAGCGCCTCCTCCATCTCCTTCATGCGCGTGATGTCG
>CAYLJT010000676.1:0-4986 GCA_964383995.1 uncultured Polyangiaceae bacterium | reverse complement strand
AGCTAGGAAAGGAGCGACTGCGCGAGCATCTGCGCCGTGGCGAGCCCTTCGTGTACAACGCGACGAACCTCAACCGGCAGCGGCGAGCGCCCGTGTTGCAGCTCGCCGCGGACTACCACGTGCGCGTGCGCATCGTGTATTGCGAGGCCCCCCGCGAGCTTTTGCTCGCACAAAACCGTGCCCGCGCAGGCAGGGTGCCCGAGGCCGTGATTCGCCGGATGAGCGAGCGCTGGGAGGTGCCAGGGTTGAGCGAGGCGCACCAAGTCGATGTGGTGCTGCGCGGGTAGACGGCGGACAGAGCTTGATGTCTCAGACAAAATCGAACGGGTCTGACAAAGTCAAAGAATGTCGCCGATGAAGGTCCCGACGTCGCCGTGGCGGACGATGGCGCGGTTCTTCAAGATTTCGTAGCGCTTGGGGGAGGCGTCGACGATGCCCTGCTCGAAGTGGAAAATTTCGAGCTTGTAGCTGCCTTCGCCGTGCAAAAAGGCCCCCTTCAGCTTGATGTAGGTGTTGTTGTAGCGCTGGCGCAACATGGAGATTTGGTCGTGGCTGGCGTGGATGTTGAGCTCCAAATGCACGGGCTTGGTGGCGGCGTCGTGGGAGGCGTCGAACCCGAGGACGATGCGCACACTGCAATCGAGCAGGGCTTCGATGTCGGACTGCAAGAAGGTCTCGTAGACGGTGATTTTTGACATGGATTCTCCCCAGGGTTGCGGCGCCAGACTCACGCGACAGCCGCACGGACGGACTGCCACCTGGTGAGAAGGTAGCAGGCGCCTCCGGCGGCGGTCAATGGTGGCAGGTCGCTAGGACGACGAATTCAGGCGCGAAACGTCCGAGACGTTCGGGTGTCGGACACGGACGCCGAGGGGATGTTCAGGACGGACCTTCCTATGCCGCGCCGGACCTTGCGCAGGTTACTTCGCGTTGCAGGCCGCGATGGGAGCTTCGCAACCTTCCAGGGCTTGCTCCTTGATGACGCAGTTGAGCGCGGCGGAGACCTCGGCGGAGATGGCTGGATCGGCGGCGTCGATGCAGTCGGCGATGCGCGAGACGACGTCTTTCTTGTCGAAGGTGTCGAGGATGCAGGCCCAGGTGTCGGCACAAGAGGTTTGGCCGTTCCCCACCCACTCGCCGGCAAGGTTGCCGTCGTCGTCCAGGCAGTTGGACTGGTTCTGATTGGCAGGCCAGTAGGGGCCGATCAACATGCACATCTCGTCGGTGGTGCGGGGACCTTGGTAGATGTCGTGCCCCTCGCTGTTTTGGTAGTCGCAGTAGTAGTCGAACGACTGACCCTTGCTGACCGGCATGCCTGCCCCGAAGTCCTGGACCCGCACGTTGTCCCAGTCGTCGTTCTCGTAGAAGGGCGCCTCGCCCTGGAGCATGCCAGCGAAGCCCACACCGCGCTTGTGCATGTGGGACTGAATGCTGCCTACGGTGATGTCGCCGAGAACCGGACAGCGCCAGCGCGCGCGGCCGGTGCCGTTGGCGCCCACTTTGATGAACGGGTTGTAGAGGAACAAGAGGTCTCCCTCCTCGGTCACCTGTTCGCCCGGCACGGTGTAGAGGTTGATGGCGACCTCGGGCGTGAGCGGCTCCGTGGAGGCGTTGATGTAGTGGGCGTTCATCATGAGCACCCGGTGCCCGGGTACCTTCATGGCCACGTTGGCAGGGAACCTGGAGAGGGCGGTGCCGTCTCCGGTTTGCGAGCCACCAAGCAGCCGCTCGATGCTCCAGCCGGCGGTGGCGCCCGCGCTGCAGTCGAACACGGTCGACGTGTCGATGGGCGTGCCCTCGTTGTTTTGCGTGGGAATTTCGGAGTACGCGGTTTGGTAGAGCAGGAAGTGGTGGCTGCCCGGCGTGTATTTGACCTGATCGTAGCTCAGGTAGAAGTCTTCCTCGGGACCCATGACGAACTTGCACCATTCGCCTTCGAAACCGGAGGGAATGTCGGCCTGCATGCGGTATTGAAAGCCCTGGCCTTCGGCGGGAGGATCGAGCAGCGGATCGCCGGCCGGCCCCGCCGGATCGTCCCCCGTGTCGCTACCGCCACAGCCTACGACCCCACAAGCCAACGCCATCGGAACGAGAAGCGACCAAACCCTGTGCATGGGCCCTACTCTAGGGTACGGCGCGCCGAGGGCAAGAGAAACTTGCGGGCTGGGGGACGAGACGGGGGCGTCGCCCAGCCCTCGCGCAAACCCTGCACAGGGTGGGTTAGAGCTGCTCGATGGTCGCTTGGACGGCCGACGGGGTCACGCCCGCGATGGCCGAGGGATCGGGGCTGACCGTCTCCGATGCCGTCAGGCGACCCACCTGAATTTGGTAAGGTTTGCCGGTGCTGCTCACCTGCGCGAGGAAGCTCGTGGTGAACACGTTGGAGCCCCCGGTCACGCCGTAGCCGGCGCTTACGCCGGCCACGTCGTGGCCGTCGAACAGGCGCACGGCGGTCCAGACATCGGAGCCCGAGCCGAAGCGGTTGGAGAGGGTGACCCGGTAGATGCCCGGTGTGGAGAAGGTGACCGTGTTGCCCGCATAGCTGATGCCCGAGACCACCGGTTGCTTGTTGAAGCTGACGCTGGTCCACACGTTGGCCGCCCAGGTTTGGGCCGCACCTTCGAGCTGGGTGCAGCTCGTGACGTTGGCGCCGCCAGGCAGGTCGGAGATTTTGTGCAGGGTCGCCTGCAAGGCGGGAGGCGTGACCCCCGCGATGGCGATGGGGGCGGCGAGGGCCATGGAAGACGCGAGGCGACCCACCTGGATCGAGTAGCTGACGCTGGCGTCGTCGACGGTGGCGAGGAAGGTCACGGTGTCAAGGGAAGACGCCGAAGACTCGCCGAAGCCAGCGCTCAAGCCCTTGGTGGCGTTGGCGGCGTTGGCCAGGCGGACCGCGGTCCACACGTCGGTTCCGGTGCCCGCGCGCCACGAGAGGGTGACCCGGTAGATGCCCGTGGATGGGAAGGTGACCGCGCTGCCGGCGTTGGCAATGCCCGAGGCGGTGGGCACGTTGTTGAAGCTCACGGGGGTCCACGCGTTGGCCGCGAAGGTCTGGGCGCTGCCCTCGAGCTGCGCGTAGACGGCGGTGTTGCCTGCACCGGGGAGGTTTCCGACCTTCTGGACCGTGGACTGGATGGAAGCCGGTATGGTGCCCGCGATCATGACGGGATCGGACGGCGTCATGCTCCCTGACTGGCGCCCCATGTCGATGGTGTAGGGGACCGAAATGTCCGGGACAGTGGCGAAGAAGGACACCGTGAAGACGTCCGCGTCGTACGAGTTGATCTCGCCAAATCCGGCTGAAATACCGCGAACCTGACCACCACCGAACAGACGCACCGCGGTCCAGGCGTCGCCCACCGAGCCCGGCCGGAAGCTCATCTCGACACGGTAGACGCCCGTGCTGGGGAAGGTCAGTTGACTCCCCCCGAAGCCCAGACCGCCCGACAGCGGCGCCGTGTTCCAGAGGGTCGGTGTCCAGGCGGCCGAGGCCCAGGTTTGCGCGTTGGCTTCGAGCTGCGCGTGGGGCGTGGAGGTCGTGACCCCACCGCCGCCACCGCCGCCACCTCCCACGACGGACAGCGGGATCAGCACACCGTCGCCGGTGAGCGTGCCGTCGTGAAGGACGGTGGTCGCCGGCCCTGCGGGGCCCACCGGCCCCGTGGGACCCGCCGGGCCTTGAGGGCCCGCTGGCCCCGTGGCGCCCTGCGGCCCCGCGGGACCCATCGGCCCGATCGGACCTTGCAAGCCCTGGGGACCCATTGGCCCCGCAGCGCCGTCCGCGCCTGGCGGGCCCGCGGGACCGGCCGGACCTTGCAAGCCCGCCGCGCTACCTACCCACTGCCCCGTCGCATCGATCACCACGCCGACCCCTTGGATCGACACCGATGTCGGATGGATATCGCCCGCCACATCGCCGGCCACGAGGGCGTACGGCACGCTCCCGATCTCGGCCCGGGGCGTCATTTCGGGATCGCTGTCGACGCTCATCCCGAAGTAGCGCGCGGAGCCGTCGAAGAGCCCCGCTGGGAAGGGGACGATCGAGCCCATCGCCGCCGAATAATAGCCTTCGTCGCAGGTGATCTGGTGCTGCTCGCTCCACAACGGGACCGTGGCAGAAGGCGAGTCGTAGATCGCGTAAAGGACCGTCACCGTCGTGTTGAGCGGCGCGTTCGAAGCGTCGTACAGGCGCCCCTGTTGGGTCAGGGTCGGCGGAACGGCGGCCGCAGCGGGCAGGGAGACGAGCGCGGAGGCCCCGAGGACCGTGAGCGCGAGGGCGTGACGGAGGAGCGATGTTCTCATGGCTTTGGGGAAGTAGCCGGGTAGAAAGGGAAGGTGCCGCTCGGTGGGTCAGTCCACCGCGATCCACGAAATCTGCTCGGAAGAGGCCGCGCCAGAGCTGCAATTGTGGGACTGGAAGGGCGCCGACGACGCGGTGATCGGGTAGTTGATGCGCACGGAGGTCGCGCCGTTGTTGTTCAGCTCGTAGAGGCTGGCCACGACGACCGACGGCGGAGCGTTGAAGATGACCGGAAAGTTGATGTTGCCGGTGGCGACATTGCCGGTGGCGATGCCCGCCTGAATGGTGTGTCCGTTGAGCGAAAGAGGGGCATTGCCGGTGGGCTCGAGGGCGATCCAGTCGACCGCGTCGGGGGCGGTCAATGTGCCTCCTACGTAGCAGTTGGTGGTGAAGCCCGTGGGGCCGACCGAGATGACACGGCAGGTCGTCGCGCCGCTGTTGGAGCCGGACTCGTCGACCGTCACGATCACGACGGGGGTTTGGGAGAACGCCGCTGGGAAGGTGACGGTGATGGTCGAGCTGTTGCCGGAGGGGGCCACGCCCGCTTCGACCATCTTGCCATTCAGGCTCTGGATACCAGGCTCCACCGCGAACCATGCCAGACGGTCGGCGGTGGCTACGCCGCCGCAGTAGCTGAGGGTCGACACATCGGAGCGGGTGCGCTCGATGAGGCGGATCTCCATGGC
>CAYLJT010000675.1:0-4989 GCA_964383995.1 uncultured Polyangiaceae bacterium | reverse complement strand
GAGGACGACGCGAGCCTGAGCCACGAAGAGCGCGCCGCGCAGGAGCGCCTGCGCGCGGCGCTCGTGTTCTTGGAGAGCTACCGCGAGCTCCCGCGCCTCACGTGGCCTCGTGAGGTCGTCGCGACGGTGCTCGAAATGGAGCAGGCGATGGTGGTTTGGCGCCAACGGCACGCGCGCATGGTCGAGCGCGTGATCGGTCGGCGCACCGGAACCGGGGGTTCGGCGGGGGTGGACTATCTCGACCAAACGGCGCTCAAATACCGCGTTTTTGGCGATATTTGGGCGGTCCGCACGCTGCTCTTACCCAAGCGGAACGTGCCCCCCTTGGATCACGCCGACGACTTTCGCTTTCGCATCGAGGACTAGACGACCGTGCTTTCCGCCCTTCGCGACCGATACCTCCGCATCGACGCGCGTTCTCTCGGGCTCTTTCGCATCGCGTTCGCCATCGCGCTCTTGGCCGATCTCGGACGACGTTGGGACGTGCTCGACGCGTTTTATTCGAACGACGGGGTCCTGCCGAACCACAACCACCTGTTCAACCTCGGCGAAGACCGCCAGGTGTGGAGCTTTTTGCACTCGTTCTCGAACGCCGGCGACACGGTGTTCGCCTTCATCTGCATCGGCCTCGCGTACCTGTTCTTCTTGGTCGGCTACAAAACGCGCGTCTTTCACCTGCTCTCGTTGGTGTGCATCGTCAGCCTGACGGCGCGCAACACGCTCGCCGAAAACCCGGGCAACTACGCCGCCATCGCGCTCTGCGCGTTCACCCTGTTTTTGCCCCTCGGTCGACGTTTTTCGATCGATGCGCTGGTGGCCTCGATGGGCGCGCGCAGCGAAAAATCCGCCGCACAGCTCAACGATCGCTCGGGTGAAGAGCCGGATTTCGGCGTCGATTTCACGGGCGACGAAGAGCGCGCCGCGGGCTACTCGCCGACGTCGATAGCGGCCCTCGCCGCGACCTTGCAGGTTGCCATCATCTTCATGGCCAGCGCCTACCAACACTCGGGCGAGGCTTGGAAAGACGGCTCGGCCATCGGCATCGCCCTCGCGTCGAACCGCTGGGCGAGCGCGTTTGGCGCTTCGATGCGCGGCTCGTTGCCCTCGGGGCTGTTCACGTCGCTCGTGCGCTACACCGAGCTCGCGGTGCCCGTGTTGCTCTTCGTGCCGGTCGCGCGCAGCGTGTTTCGCGGCATCTCGATGGTGTTGATGATCGCCTACGGCCTCATCTTCGCGTGCCTGTTCTCCCTCGGCCTGTACGGCGAAACGCTGGTGGCCGCCGCCTTCTTGATGGCGCCCGCCGAGATGTGGGACGCGCGAAAGAAGCGCGCCTCGAAGAAGCCCACGCTGCTCGTGATCTACGACGCCGATTGCGGCGTGTGTTTGTGGCTCGCGCGGCTCTTGTCGCGTCTCGATCTGGACCATCGTGTCCGCTTCCGTGGCAACGACACCCTCGATGACGGCGACGAGAAGCCCGACGCCGAGGCGATGGCCACGGGTCACGCGAAGCTGCCGAAGGAGGTCACCGCGGCGCTCGCGTCCGAGACAATCATCGTGCTCGACGCCAACGGCAAAATGCACACGAGGGCCGATGCCATCGCGACGATCCTCTTCGCGCTGCCCCTCGGCTGGTTGCCAGGCATCGTGCTGAAGATCCCGGGGCTCTCGAACCTTGCCGACGTCCTCTACGACGCCTTCGCGAAACGGCGTATGAAGGTCAGCGAGGCCGCGGGCCTGGGCGCCTGTGGCATCCCCGCGGGCGGTGAACAAGCGCCCGACGCGCCGACCCCCGTGGCTCCGTCGAGGCGCCTCGCGCGGCGCATCAGCGCCACGGCGCGCGAGCTCGTGGTGGCCGCGATGCTGGCCTCGATGATCACGCAGACCGGCCAAGAAAACCCGATTTCGTGGCTGAAAATGAGCCAACCGCACGCCCTCGCCAGCATCGCGATTTGGCCCCGCATGATCGGCCGTTGGGACGTGATGGCGCCCGAGCCCGCGCGCGAGAACGTCGCGTTCGTGGTCGACGGCTTGACCAAGGGAGCCGGGCCCATCGATCCGATGACCGGCGTCGCGCCCGTGATGGACGTCGCGGGTCACGCGCCCTTCGGCGAGATCTGGGCCGACTACCTCGATCGGGTCCATCGCAAGGACTACGCGGGCTACCAAAAGGCCCTGAAGGACTACCTCGCGAAGGGCTACCCGAATTTCTTCAGCACCGACGCGGACAAGAAGCTGACCGGGTTCGATGCCTTTTGGGTAACCCAGCCCGAGGGCGGCGAGCCCGTGCAAGAGAAGCTCTTCACGCACTCGCGTGGAGGCAGCCGCATCAACCTCGATCGGCGCCTGCCCGCCCTGTCTCCCAGCACGTTGAAGATCGAGAAGAAGGACTGACGTGACGAGCGCTGCCACGCCTTCGGATGGGCCGTCGCCGATCCGCGCGGCGGGTCGATTTCTGCGCGACAGATACGCCGTCGCCGATCTTCGGACCCTTGGCATTTACCGCCTCGTCGCGGGGTTTCTGCTGTTCGCCGACAACATCCGGCACTGGGTCGAGGCGCCCTATTTTTATTCGAACGAGGGGATGCTGAAGAACCACTTCGTCCTCTTTCGCCCCTTCAGCGGTCACAACTTCAGCGTCTTCAACGCGTTTTCGAGCCTGCCCGAGGTGCACGTCATCTTCGCGTTGGCGGCCATCGTTTACTTCTGTGTCTTCGTCGGCTTTCACACGCGGGTCGCCGGCATCCTCGCCTTCGTGCTCGTGACGAGCCTCGATAACCGCCTCGTGTTGACCGAGAACGGCGGCTACGTGGTGCAGAACCTGGCCGCGTTTTGGTGCGCGATCCTGCCTGTGGGACGGCGCTTCTCCGTGGACGCGTGGCTGAGGAGCTTTCGCGAGCGGAAAGAGCGTGCGCACGGCGATTTGACGACGCGCTTCGAGCCACCCTGGAAGGTCGCGCCCTACGTCTCGATCGGCGCCGCCCTCGTCACGCTCAACCTCGCGGTGGTGTACCTCTTCAACGTCGTCAACAAATCGGGGGCCGTGTGGCGGAACGGCGAGACGGTCCATTACGTCTTGCACCTCGATCGCATGATCACCGGTTTGGCCGTGTTTTTCCGGGATATTTTGCCTTACTGGGCGACGATGGGGCTCTCCTGGGCGGTGCTCGCCCACGAGGCCATGTTGCTCACGTTGATCCTCGCGCCCTTCGGTCGACGCATCACGCGCCCCTTGGCGATCGTCGGCATCTGGCTGCTTCACACCACATTCGGCGTGATGATGCGCCTCGGGCCCTTCTCGTGGTTCATGGTCGCCTGGTCGTTCGTGCTGATTCAGCGCGAAAACTGGGACACCCTCGAAGCCTTTCACCGGCGACGCGCGGGCACGCGCGTGGTGGTCTACGACCGCTCCTCGGGCCTCGCGTTCTTCCTCGCGCGCGTGCTCTTGCGCATGGATGGGCTCGGTCTGTTGCGGTTCGAGCCGAGCTCGACCGAGGGCCGTGTGCCGTTGCTCGCCGTGTCCGAGACAAACGGGGGAGCCTCCGTTTTGGGCCCCGAAGCGCTCAAGAGCATCGCGCGCGCGTTGCCCCTTGGCGCGCCGATTTGGCTTGTGTTGCGCTTGTTGAGCCTTGGCCTCCTGCCCCGGCTCTACACCTACGCGGAGGCGCATCGCGAGGCCGTCGCGCGCTTTTGGGGCCTCCGTTCACCCTCCGAAACGGGCCCTCTCCTCGACTCCGCACCGCCCGCTCCGTCGAGCCTAGCGAGCACCGTGGAGCGCTGGCGGGGGCGCGCCGGCCAGGTGTTCTTTGCGTACGTCTTCGTGCTCTTCACGTGGCAGACCGTGCAAGAAAACAAGGCGATCCCGAAGGAGGTGAAGACCTACCTGGCGCCCCCGTGGATCCCCGCACCGCTCCACGCCGTGATGACCGCGTGCATCCAATATCCGCGGCTTTTTCAGGGGTGGAACATGTTTTCGCCGAACCCGATTACCGAGGACGGTTCGCTCACGGTCGAGGCCTGGACCATCGATGGGCGGCACATCGATCCGTTCACCGGGGAGGCCCCCGATCTGGATCTGACCGACGCGCGCGGCCTCGGTCTCAACCAGATTTGGCAGGACTACTTCAACCGCATCCGTCTCGATCGCAACAAGGCCTACCGCCAGGGGCTCTCCGAGTACCTGCAAGCCTGGCATCTGCGCACCGGCAGGCCCGAGGACGAGCTTGTCGCGTTCGACGTGTATTGGGTCCGCGACCAGTGTCCGAAACCCCACGAAGATAAGCCTTACAAGAACGAAACCATCGCGCTGCTCACGTGGCGGAAGCCCCGCTACAAGCCCGCGCCGGGCGCCCCCGCGATCCCGCCCATGCCCAAGATCGAAAGCGCGGGCGACTAAAGGTATAAGCCGAAGCGATGGCCAAAGGTGTGAGTGGGCTCCCGCGCCCGCAGGTGCTCGCGATTCCCGAGAGGCTCGACGCCAACCCCGATCTGACCGGGAAGGGCGTGGTGATGGCGTTCGTCGACGTGGGCTTTTATCCGCACCCCGATTTGATGCGCCCGTGGAAGCGCATCCGCGCCTACGCCGACGCGACGCGCGATGTGCCTATCCCCGAGGAGTTTTTCACCGCGCACACCTGGGCTTGGCATGGCTCGATGACGGCCAGCACCGCGGCCGGAAACGGCTACATCTCCGCCGGGCGCTACCGCGGCTTGGCGAGCGAAGCGGAGGTCGTGCTCATCAAGTGCGGCGTGGAGGGCGGCCGCGCGCCGGGCAAACACGTGGCCCACGCGATCCGATTTCCCCTTCGATTTCCGCACCTCGGCGTGCGTGTGCTGAACGTGTCCGTGGGCGTGCCGCGTCGCGATCCCGATCACGACGAGGTGGAACGCGCGGTGGCCGAGCTGGTTGCCTCGGGCGTCACCGTCTTTGCTGCCGCGGGCAACGTGCCGGGGGCCCCGCCGATCGCGCCCGGCTCGGCCAAAGAAGCCATT
>CAYLJT010000674.1:0-4989 GCA_964383995.1 uncultured Polyangiaceae bacterium | reverse complement strand
CCAAGGGTCTCTCCCCCGGCGCCTGCGACAAGCTCGCGCGCTACAGCTGGCCGGGCAACGTGCGCGAGCTTGGAAACGCGATGGAGCGCGCGGTCGCGCTGGCGGACGGCGAGCGCATCGAGGAGCACGATCTGCCGCCCGAGGTGACAGGCCGGGCCGTGCGGCGCCGCGCGAAGACCGATTTGCGATCCCTGGAGGAGGTCGAAAAAGAGCACATTTTAGCGGTGCTCGAGGCCTCGGGCGGCAACAAGGCGAAGGCCGCGGCGACCCTCGACATCGGCGTCGCGACGCTGTTTCGCAAGTTGAAACAGTACGGAAAATGAAGGCCTTTGGGGGGCGGCGAGCTATTCGAGGGGGCGCTCTTCGGCGGCTTGAATTTGTTCGATCGCAGCGCTGAGCGCCTGGCGCGCGCGTTCGAGCGACGCCCGGTCTTCGCCCCATTTGGTGCGGGCTTTTTCGAGCCGGACGCGCTCCCGCGCGAGCTCCTGCGTGAGGAACTCGGCCTCGGCCTTGTGCCCCTCGCGCTCGTCCGTGAGCGCTTCGATCTGCGATCCAAGCTCCGCGACGCGGCCCTGCAAGACCTGGATCTGCTCGCTGGTTTGGCGCTCGTTGGCGTCGCGCGCGGCGAGCTCGGCGCTGAGCCGTTCGACCTCGGCTTGGCCCGTGGTGGCCGACGCCTCGCTCGCTGCGAGGGCCTCGCTGACGCGCCGCAGCTCGGCTTCGAGCTGCTCACGCTCCGCGGCCAGGGCAGCGCGCTGCTCGGCGACCTGCGCAGCCTCGGCGCGCAAACCGTCGAGGCTCGTGAGGGCCTCTTGTAGGCGATTCTGAAGGTCCGTCGCGCGGGCTCCGAGGTCCTCGCGCTCCGAGGTCCACGCGGCTTCGCGCTCCGCGAGCACCGCGGCGTGGGCCGTTTCGAGGGCGGCGCGGCCTTCGGCGTAGCCCGATGCCTCCACCGCGAGCGCGGCTTCGTGCGCCGCTTGAGCGGCTCGCAGGGCCTCTTCGTGGGACGCCGCCTGCGCCGCGAGGGCCGTTTGGTGGGCCTCTTCGGCTTCGCGAGCCGCGTCGAGACGCGCCTGTGTCAAACGCGCTTCGAGGATCTGGAGGGCCTCCGCGTGTTGCGCTTCGAGCGCGGCAAGGGCCTCTGCCTGCTGCGCCTTGAGGGCGGTGAGCGCCGAGGCGTGGCCCTCCGCGGCCGCGGCTTCGGCTTGTTTTGCACGCTCTTCGTGCTCCGCGAGCGTGTCCCGCAGGCGCGCCTCGTGCTCCGCCGTCAAGCGCGCGACGGTCTCGCGTTGCGCGTCGTTGGCCCGCGCCTCGGCCTCCGAAAGCGCGCGTTGGCGCTCGTCGCGCTCTTGAGCGACGGCCCCTTCGAGGGTCGCGCTGGCCTCCCGTTGCAACTGCTCGATACGCCCCAGGAAATTCGTTTCAGCAGCAACGAATCGCGCATCGCGCTCCGCGATCGCTCCATCCCGCTCGACGATCGCGGCGTCCCGCTCGGCGATGGCGCGGTCGCGCGCCACGAGGGCGGCCTGCAGGCCCTCCAGGTTCGCGCGCAGGCTCGCAATGTCGGCGTTGCGCGCGTCGAGCTCGGCGCGGGCCGCGAGCACCGCCGTGTCGAGATCCACGCGCTGCCGCTCGAGGCCGAGGATCTTGTCTTCTTGGTCGGCCTTCTCGCGATCGAGGCGCAGGAGCTGATCGCGAAAATCGAGCAGCTCGCGCTCTTTCTTGGTGAGCTGATCACGAAGCCCGAGCAGCTCCTTGTCCTTCGTGTTGAGGGCCTCGCGCAGATCCAAGAACTCGCGGCTGGACACGCTGGCGGCGGGGCGTGTCCCGGACGGCGAGCTCACCCGGGTCCGGAGCTCTTCGGCCTCGCGTTTGTAACGGGCGGCCTCGGCGGCGAGGCTGCGTTGCTCCGCGAGCTCGGCCTGCAAGCGATCGACGGTCGCGCCAAAGCCCGAAGCCTCCTTCGACACCCGCACGACGTCGTCTTTCGCGCGCTCGAGCTCGATGCGGAGGCGTTCGATCTCGTGGGACTCGGGTTGGCCCGGGTGGACCGAGGGCCGCGGCGGTGGCTCGGACACGCGGACCCGACCCGGTGGGATGCTGGGCGCGCGCGCGGGTCGAGGGATCCCGTGCGCACTGCCGAAGTTGGGCTCCACCATCGGCGGCGGCGCGGGGATCGCGGGGGTCGGCGTCGACTCCGTTTGCATCGCCGCGTGAAGCTCGGCGAGCAGCGCGCCCGACGGCTTGATCACCGTGCGCTCGTCTTCCTCTTCTTCCGCGAGCAAACGATCGAACGCGCCGCCGAGGAACGCGTCGATCTCCGAGTCGGGACCGCTCCCCTCCGACGACGGCCTGGGAGGCGGGGCTTGTTGGTACGCCGGCGCGGGACGCGCGCTCGCCACGATCGTGTCTTCGCCACTGGGATCGAAGCTCGCGGGGGGCGGCGCGGTGGCCCCCACGTTGGTCTCGACCTCGTCGAGGATCATCGCGTCATCGAGCGAGATGCCCTCGGAGTCCGGGACCGGCGCCTCCACGTGAATCAGCGCGCGGATGTGCTCTAGCAGCTCGCCGAACGCGATGGGCTTGTGGACGTAGTCCTCGGCGCGCGTACGAAGCTTGCGGTGTTGCTCGAAGGTCTCTTCGCTCGACTCGCTCGACATGATGATGAGCGGGACATCCTTGAGCGAAGGGTCTTTTTTGAGCTTGTTGCACACCGAAAAGCCGTTCATTCGCGGCAGCTCGATGGACAACAAGATGAGATCCGGGCGGTCGCTGAGGGCGACCTGCAGGCCATGGTTTCCGTCGTCGACAACCTGGACGGCGAAGCCGAGCCGACCCAGCTCGGTACGAAGCTCACCTGCGAAGGCGGCGTCACTCTCGAATACGAGGACTTTGCTCATGAGGACCGAACACGCGGGGCTTGAAGGGGGAAAGTAAGATATCGACGCGTATCGAACAGTGTCAAACGCGTGCGCCTAATAGGTAGCGGCCAGGGTGATCCCCCCCGGACCGACCCGCAATGCGCCCGTCGACGCGGGTTTGTCGCCATCGTTGAGGGCCCACAGCCCCACCGCGACACCGGCGCTCACGCCCGCCGCGATCCACAGGCCGAGGGCCGCCGAGTCCAGATCGTGAACCGCATCGATGCTCGCATCGCTGCATGTGCGGGCGGTTGCGCAACCCGCCTCACCGTCGGACGCCGTACTGCCAGCCAACACGAAGCTCACGACGCCCCCGATCGCGAGCGTTGCCGCGGCGCCGCCGGCAATGAAGCTGCCCGTCGGAATCCCGGTGCCCGCGCCGCTCGACGTGGCCGTCGCCGCGGGCAAAACGACGGTCACTTTGGTCACCTCTTGCTCCACGGCCATCGCGTGGCTCACGAAGGTGCCCCGACCATCCACCACCACCTCGATCAGGTGGTCGCCCGGATCGACGGTGATCAGCCGCTCCGCTTTGTCCGCGTCAATGGGCTTTGAATCGACGGAAATCCTAGGGTTTTTGACGTCGGCGGGCAGCTCTATCGCGATGCGCGGGAGCCTCTCTCGCAAGGCGGCGATCTTGGGCGTGAGGGCCTTGAGGGCCCCCTGATCGTGCGCGGTCCGCGCCAAATCCTCGGCTTTTTCCAGGTTTTCGAGGGCGCGCATGAGCTCACCGCGCTTCGTCAGGCACTCGCCAAACGCCGCATGCGCATCGGCCGTGGGCGCGATCGCGATGGCCTGTTCGAGGAGCAAGAGCGCGTCCTCGCAGTTGCCCTTCTTGATCTCCTTGGCCGCTTCCCGCACCAGCTCGCGCGCCACTTCACGCTCGGAGCGCGTGGGCTCCTTGGCCTCCAGGGGCTTTGCCGTCACAGCCAGCAAAGACGCGAGGAGCCCGCAAACAAGGACCTTGTGCCGTTTCATCCGGGCTCGCCAAAGCTCCCGACGGGCTCGTCGCCCAAGCAAATGCCCATCTCACGGCAGGTCGCCACCGGATCCCCGTCGGAAGGCACGGTTTTGGTGCCGCTCGCCGGCAAATCGAGGTCGATGAGCTCCACTTGATTGCTGCGCAGGGCCACCATGCCCGAGGCGCAACCCGCGGCGATGTAGCGTATCGCGCCAGCCCCAAAACGGAGCGCAAGCTCCCGATCGGATGTGGAGGGACCGCCGCCGCGCTGGAGGTGACCGAGCACGATCGATCGCGTCTCCTTGCCCGTGCGCGCAGCCAGCTCCTTCGCCACCCGCTCCGCGACACCTCCGAGCACCGGCACGCCGCGGAACGCGTCGCCCGCGTCGCGCACGATCACATCGCCGCCCTTCTCCTTGGCCCCTTCGGCCACGACCACGATCGAAAACGTACGACCGCGAGCCTCACGGGAGCGAATCTTCTCCACAACCGGCCCGTACGAAAATGGGATCTCGGGCATCAAGATCACGTCGGCCCCGCCCGCCAAGCCCGCATAAAGGGCGATCCACCCCGCGTGGCGGCCCATGACCTCGACCACCATCACGCGCTCGTGCGCCGCAGCCGTCGTGTGCAAGCGATCGAGCGCCTCCGTCGCGATGCCCACGGCGGTCTCGAAGCCAAACGTCATCTCGGTGCCGAGCACGTCGTTGTCGATGGTCTTGGGCACACCGACGACGAGGGGCAGGCCGCGATCGAGGAGCTTCTTCGCGATACGAAGGGAACCATCGCCGCCGACCGCCACGAGGGCGTCGAAGCCCAGCTCTCGGAAGCGCGCCACGAGCTCATCGGCGCGATCCTTCGGCACCATCTCGCCGGTGGCCGTGTCGAGGGTCGGGTAGTTGAAGGGATCGCCGCGATTGGCCGTGCCGAGGATGGTGCCGCCGAGGTGCGCGATGCCGCGAACGCTGGTGCGATCGAGGCGCAAGAGGCCCGAATCACCGTCCAAGAGACCGCGGTATCCGTGCCGAATTCCCCACACCTCCCAGCCTTGACCGAGGGCGGCCAGGGTCGCGGCGCGGATCACCGCGTTGAGCCCCGGAGCATCAC
>CAYLJT010000673.1:0-4998 GCA_964383995.1 uncultured Polyangiaceae bacterium | reverse complement strand
CGTGGCGCCGGTGCTCGTGGAGGTGGCCGCCCTCGTGGCGGGCGTCGACCGTGTGGGACCCGGTCGAGCAGCGCTTTGGTTGGAGGGGCCGCTGCGCATTGGCATGTTGCTCCGCGCGCTTTACGAGCATTTGGAGCGCGGCGAGCCGTCCAAGCTTCGGGCGCGCTCGGCTCGCAGCTCGGAGCTGGCGCTCTGGGTTCCGAAGGCCGCACGGGCCTTGATTCCGGGCACCCAGGTTGCGGTTCGGCTCGGCCTGCCGACGGTGGCGGACGATCCCGAAGCGTCGTTCGTGCTGACCCACGAGGCGGGCGTTTTCGACGCCCTCGCGACGGCCCTCACCCACGTCATCCTCGAAGGACGTCGGGGCGCGCTCCACCTCGACGAAGGTGCGGAGACGCTGCTGCCCTTGCTGCACGCGGTGACCGCGCCTTTCGGTGAGCACATCTCGCTCTCGGCGTCTCGGACAACGGGAGGGAGCAGGGCGCTGCCCCCCAGTCCCGGGCTGAGCCCTACGGTCTTCGTCCCCTATCTGCACGAGAGCGACGCGATTCGCTATCAGGCACGGGCCCTGGTCTCGGAGGTGGTACGGGGGGCGCTGTCGCCGGTGTTCGACATGCCGGTCGTGATCCTCCCGCGCGACCATCCGCAGCACACGAGGCTCGTCACCGAGATCCGCGATGGCCTCGCGCACGTGGCCCCGGTGCTTCGGGATGGCCAGCCCTTGCCCTGGTTGGTGCTCGATGATTTGAGCTCAAACGATTTGCACAGCCTCGTGAATGAGCCCCTGCGCGGCGCCCTCGCGGTGCTGACCAAGGGCACGATGGCGGACGCGCCGGCCCAGCTTCGCGAGGCTGTCGCGGTGTGCAACGAGGGGCTCGGAGGTGGGCGCGCGGCGACGATTGTGGTGCATCCGTATCAGGCCGAGGAGCCCGAGCTGGCCAAGGCCCTGTCGGAGGCGACGAAGACCCTGCGATTTGGCGCCGTGGGCATCAATGCGGCGGCCAGCGGTGCGCGCATCGCGGGCTTGCCCTGGGGCTCCACGTTGTCCGCGTGGGGCTCGCTCGTGGGTCGACCCGTGGAGAAGGTCGTGCTGCGCGGGCCCCTCGTGTCGCTGCGCACACCGGCTTCGTTTGTGGATCACCGACGCATGCCGGTGCTCGCGCTGACCCTCCTGGAGGGCGTGCTCCGGGGCGGCGTCGGGCCGCGTTTTACGGCCTTTCTGAAGAGCCTAGCGGCTTAGGCTAGCCAAAGAACGCGAAGCCGAGGGCCGGGAGCGAGGCGGCGACGAGGGCCACGAGGGCCGCGAGGAGCATGTGCGTCGAGAACATGTCTTCGAGGGTCTCGACCATCATGGCCTCGAGACGCTCGACGCCCAACGACTCGAGGGCGGCAACGGCGGAAGAACGGTCTTTGGCCTGCGCTACTGAGCGTACGGCGGAGAAGCAGAGGACCCTTTGAGAGCGCATCGCGACGAAGTGCTCGACGCGCTGAGCGAGGGAGCCGGGAGGTCCGTCGGCGGGCGTCATGCGTTGGTCGAGCGCCGTGCGGAGCTCCTCGGCGAGGTTGTCGGCCTGGCCTCCGCGAACGCGGTTGGCCGCCGCCAAACAAGCGGGTTTGACGATCGCGTAGATGCGCGCCGCCAGGCGGCGCCGCGCGATTTCTTCGGTGAGCGTCGATACGAGGCCGTTGAGCGCGCCGAGCCAACTGGCACCCAGCCCCAGACAAAGGGGGACCCACAACAACTGTGTGACCTTGAGCCAGTCGGGCAAAGGGAAGAGCAGCGACGATCCGTAGGCGACGGCGAGGCCCAAGAAAACGCCGAGAAAGAAGCCGAAAAAGCCGCCCTTGATGCCCCGCCAGGCGGCCCGCGGGACGAGCTCGACCAGGGCCAAGAAGGCACTTTTGCCCATGTCGACGAGACTGCCACTTTGGGCTTCCACGGGCTGTGTCACGGGTGAGCCTCCGATTGGGCCAGGCGATCGACGTCGCGCGGGTCGGGCGGGGGCGCCACGGTGCCCTTGCGGCGACGGGCCAAGAGAAACAGCGCGCCAAGAACGGCGACGACGACGAGCGCGAGGAGCGCGAGGGTGTCACGAAGCGAGGCGCGGGCCTTTCGCCGTCGTCGCCGGATCACGAAGCCCATGATGAGCGCGAGCGCCGCGAGGCCGACGACGCCGAGGGCAACGAGGGCCGCGTTGCTCAGCGAAGCGACGACGTATTGGAGGCTGAAGTAGCCGAGAAGCACCAACAGCACGACGCGCCCCGCCCGCGTGCGCCCCAACATCGAGCCGATTTCGACGATCGCTGCCGCTCCGCCGTCGCTCATGAGAAGGACCCCATCGGTGCGGAGCTCAATGAATCAAGAGGGCCGAGAGGGCCGCGATGATCGGTATCAGCGCGATTAAAGCGTAGACCGCCCAATCGCGAAGGGGGACCCGCCGGACCCGGGTCATCGGGTGGAGCGGCCTATGAACTCCCGGCGTGGCCCGCATGCCACGGCGAATGCGCACCATGAGCTGGTCGAGGGGGCCGTCGCGACCGAAAGGCTCGGGGAGCCGAATTTCAACCGTATCGCCGAGCTTGTCGCCCAGCTCTTCGGGCAAAGGCACGACGATTTCGGTGCCCACGAGCCGGTCGGGCAGGCGCACGCCGCCGCTCCTGTCGCAGGTGTCGCAGCCGCCCCCGCTGCAACGAGCGCAAACCAAACGACGTGGCACCTCGACGTTCAGCCGCGAGGCGCGCCAGTCCGTCGGAACCTCGATGGAAATCCGGGCGCGAGGGCCCTGAGCGCTTTCCAGCGCCGCCGGGTTGACCACCCTTCCGAGCTCCGACCGATGCACGGCGCGAGTCTGCCTCAGGCCCACCCCTGGGCCAAGGATCACACGTCCGGAAAACGTTCGTGGGCGATGCTTCGCACCTGGTCGAGCTGCCGACGGTGGCTCGTCGAAATCGGCTTGGGCGCCGCTTCGGAGGCTCGAAAGACGCCCAGGAGCGCGTCGATGGACGCCCCGAGCGAGGCCTCGATCGCCGCCAGATCGTACCCGCCTTCGAGGAATAGCCCCACCCGACCGTCGGCCGTTTGCTCCGCGCTTCGCACGAGGCTTTGGGTCATCGCGCCGAAGGCCTGGTCGGTGAGGTGCATGCCCCCCAGGGGATCGCGCATGTGCGCGTCGTAGCCGGCCGAAATCAGCACCAACTGCGGTTCGAAGCGGCCCAACGCGGGCTCGACGATTTCTTGAAAGGCGGCGGCGTACACGGCGTCGTGTGCGCCCCCTTCGAGGGGCACGTTGATGGTGTAGCCGCGGCCGTCCCCCGCGCCGACCTCGTCGGCGTCGCCCGTGCCCGGATAAAAGGGCGCTTGGTGGATGGAGACGAAGAGCACCCGCTCGTCGCCGAAGAAGATGTCCTGCGTGCCGTTGCCGTGGTGCACATCGAAATCGATGATCGCCACGCGCTTTAGGCCCGACGCGAGCGCGTGGTGCGCGGCGATCGCCACGTTGTTGAGCAAGCAAAAGCCCATGCCGGTGGAGGGCGTCGCATGGTGCCCGGGCGGTCGAAGCAGGGCGACGCCGCGGGTCGGTGCTCCGACGCCTCCGCTCAAGATGGCGTCGACGAGGGCCAATGAACCGCCAGCGGCGCGTCGCGCGGCGGCCACGGAAGACGGCGAAATATAGGTGTCGACGTCGATCGAGGCTTGGGTCCCCGCGAGGCGCGCAAGGTGCTCGATGTAGGCTGCGGCGTGCGTGCGGGCGAGCTCGTCGTCCGTCGCGTCGCGGGGTGAGACGGCTTGAAACACGGCGCCGTGCGCGGCCGCGCGGCTCGCGGTCGCGCGGCGGGCTGCTTCGAGGCGAGGAGGGCGCTCGGGGTGGTTCGACGGGCCCCTGTGTTGTTCGAACAGCGGATCGTCGACGAGGAGAAGGGTGCTCAAGGGTGCTCGAAATGGCGAGGGATGCGGCTCTCTAGCCCAACGGCGAAGAGAACGCCGCGGGAGTCGTTGTGGGTCGCGCGATCGGGATGGTAACGTCCCGCGCTGTCCCGCCAAGAGGAGGGCGTATGCGCGAGAAAATCATCGCCGTTTTTGCGGTTGTCGTCCTGATCGTTGGCGGCCTTTCCTACGCCCTTACATCGGCCTCGCTGAGCGGTCTCGCGAAGCCCGGCGAGACACGGCGAACGCTGGGCGCGGCCCGCGCTGAGCTGAAGCTCGAGGCCGTCGTCGTCGAGCGCTGGCTCGCCGTGCAGGCCTCCGATCCGAAGACGCGGGAGCCCTTCGATGCGGGCATGGCGTCGGCCCGCGCGGAGGGGGCGACGTCGGTCGCCAACCGCGTGCGCGACGCCGCGGCGGCGGACGCCGAGCTCGCGGGGTTCGTTCCGTCGCTCGTCGTGCTGGTGGATGCCAAGGGCACGGTAATCGGGCGCAACGGCTCGGCGTTGATGCGTGGCGACGATCTCGGCGCCGTGTACCCGAGCCTGTTGGCCGCGATGAAGGCCGGCGTCACCGGTTCGGACCTGTGGTTCGACCGCAAGCGTAACGAGCAGCTTTTGGCTTCTTTTGCGCCTGTTCGTGATTCCGCGGGGGTCGTGATCGGTGCCCTCGCCGCGGGCGCCACCTTGAACGACGAACGCCTCGTGGCGACGAGCGAGCGCACGAGCGGCGGTGCGCTGCTCATCGCGGTCAAAGACGGCGACGAGCTGGTGGCTGCCGCCAAGACCCCAAGCATCGACGGCGAAATGACCGCCGCGTTGCTCAAATCACCCGCAAAAGAGAGCATTTTTCAGGTGCTGACCACGGGCCAGCGCGCGGACGTCTCGGGCCTCGGCGAGGGCTACGAAGCGAGCGCGGTCGCGCTCGAGGGCTACGGCGACAGCCATCGCGCGGCCCTCGTGAGCACAGCGCGGCTCGGCGCTCCGGAGGTCAAGAGCTCGGTGGGCTGGTCTCTTTTGTTCGTGGTGCTGCTCGGGCTCGCCCTCACCGGCATCGGTGGGCACCTGCTGGGCGTC
>CAYLJT010000672.1:0-5008 GCA_964383995.1 uncultured Polyangiaceae bacterium | reverse complement strand
GGAGAACCGCGAAGTTTTCCACATGAATGCCGCGCGTTTGGCTTTGGCAGATGGCAAGGCACACCTTGTTGGTCTGAAAGTGCAAGTTGCGAAGAACAATGTTCTCGGCGTTGGCATTGCGACCGCTTGGGGAGATGACAATGCCGACCACGAACCCGTAAAACTGGCAGTTTTCGACGACGATGCCGCTGCTGTACACGTAGTTTTCGCCGAAGTTGTTGTAGTAAGCCGTGAGACTGGGATATTGATTGAGGTCCGTGACGTCCGGTGAAAATGGGTCAATCGCGATGCCGGCATGGGGGGACTGCACGTTGTCCCTGCACTTACCGTAGAGGGGGTAGGGCTGTTGCGTAATAGGGGGATCCTCTTTGTCCCAGGGGTGCGAGGTCCAGTCGTAGAAGTAGGAAAGATCGTCGTGGTAGGCTGCGTAAGAACGCGACTGGTCGTTGGGGTAGCTATTCTTGACTTGCGTCATCGAGATGTCGTAGCGATTCGTGCCCGCGAGGGTAAGGTCGCGAATGACGACACCGTAGCCGCCCTGAATGGCGATAGCTGGGCCATCCGTGAATTCCGCGTAGATGACGGTGTCGCCGTAGCCGCCGAGAAGACCGCGCTTTTCACCGTAGATCTGGATGGCGCAATAACCGATGCCGGGGGCACCTGCGTTGCCAATATAGGTCTGCAACACAACCAAGGGGCGCGTGATGCGGTAGGTCCCCCCAGGGATGAACAACGACTTGGGGTGCTGGTCTGAGTCAATCAAGCAATAGTCGATGGCGGCTTGCAGCGCGTCGGTGTCGTCGACGCCTTGACCTGGACCACCATACTTGCCATTGCCTACTGTACCGAAGTGAGCAGCGTTGACGATTTCGGCGGAGACGTGGATGGTCTCCGTGCGAACGGGGTCTGAAAATCCGGGTGGGGCCGGCGACTGTGGGTCGAACGGGGTGCCAACCTCGGAGAGGTTTGGAGTCGTCGCGCCAGCGGCGTAGTAGCAGAGGAAGATGGAGCCTGAACCGTAAACGGAGGGAAATTCGGCGGCGAGGACGACGGGCAACCCGCTGGCGTCCAGGGATACCTTTCCATCGCCAAATGGAAATTTGCGGTTCGCGTCTTTCCAAAGCGACGCCCGACGATAGATCAACCCACCGCTGGAACTCCGGGCGCCAACGATGTAACCAATGACCGTACCACCCGCCAAGATGGCGCCATCTCCGTCGCGAACACCAGCGAAAAATTGATCGATCTGAACCGCATTTTTGAGATTAGGCACGTTTCCCTCCAACCCGCGCAGACACGTGCGTCGGGGCACCTGAACACTTCAGCAACCACTCTGACGCTGCTTCGGGGCCACGGCTTGGCGGCGAATCCCGAGAACTCCCAGTAGCAGGATCCACAAGGACTTACCACGAGAGTCGTAGCCAACCTGGCAGCCACCCGTAGGCGATATGCCGTCAAAGCCGCCACTGGAGCTGGACGAGCTTGCCATGCCACCGCTACCCCCGCTACCACCAAACCCTCCGGAGCCGCCGAGTCCCTGACCACCCACGCCGCCAACTCCACCGCCCCCTTCGGCCATGCCACCCTGGCCGGCGCCACCCGCCCCGCCTTCGCCGCTGACGCAAACACCGTTTTTGCACCAGCCTTCACTGCACGGAGTCAACACAGGCCGATTGGCAGTCTTGCATTCTCCCGTTCGTTCCTCGCAGTACCCGAAGATGCACTCGCCGACATCTGGACAATCCGTTGTGGTGCCAACGCAAACACCGACCGTACAGGTATCCTGCGTGGTGCACAGGTCACCATCGTCGCATGCGATGCCAACGCTGGGGGCGCACACGCCGTCTTGGGGGGAACCCTCAGCCGCTTTGTGGGTGTAGCAGGGCTGGTCGCAAGTCTTGTCGCAGCACATGCCTTGGAAGCACACGAACGAAGCACACTCGTTGTTCTTGGCGCACGGCGCACCCAGGTCGGACTGCGAATCGACGAGCAGCTCGCATGAATTTAGAGCGTTGGGCGGGTCGAACCCACCCAACACCAGTACTCGACCATCATTCAAGACATGCGCGAGATGGCTTGATCGGGCAACGTTGAGCGGCGCCCCGAAGTTCCAAAGGTTAGCAGCAACGTCGTAGACCTCGGTCGATGCAATGGACGCCGCCGAGGGGCTGCCCCCGATGGAGTATACCTGATCATTGGGCAGCAACACCGCCGGGCAGTCTCGGCGAACCACGTTGCTGGGTGCCAACGTTGTCCAGGAGTCCGCTACCGGATCATACCGCTCGACGCCGCCAGAAAGCGTGCCGCCTGCATAGATAACCGTTCCGTCCGAAACGAGTACTGGGTTTGTGTAGCCGTGGCCATAGACGCCCGATACGCGAGCGGACCACAAGTCGGCGCTTGGCGAATAGACCTCCGCCGATGTGTCTCCGGTTCCTTCGGACACGAACACGTCGCCCGAGGAGAGTCGCACCGCAAGATGCCCTTGCCGGTTCTTCACCATCAGCGAGGTAGAGGTCCAGTCGTCGACAACGGGATCGTAAATTTCGGCCGTTTGAGGGGCGTTCGTGGTGCCTCCTGCGACCAACACGCGTCCGTCAAGCAGCAACGTAGCGGTATGCGAGATACGTCGGCCGATCGGCTGATCGGGCACGGTCCACGCGTCGTTGACGGGATCGTATATCTCAGCGTCGATGCTTGGAAAGGCTTCTTCACCCCCTACAGCCAAGACCCGCCCGTCATCGAGAGCCGTCAGCGTATGACTCTGTCTCCCCTTCGCCATCGACGCCACGAAGCTCCACGTGTCCGTCATTGGATCGAACAGCTCCGCGTGCACCATGCCATCCGCTAGGGGGTCGGTTATGCCCCCCACCACCAAGACGCGCCCATCTTGCAACATCTGGCTTGCGTGGTGGAACCGAGGCAAGCCCATGTCGCCCGCAGGCACCCACACCGGGTCCACCAACAACGGGCCCTTCGCCACCTTCTCCAGCACCACCCACATCCGCTCCCCGCGCAGCTCCATCGCCACGCTCAGGTGCTCTCCTTCGGGCGTCAGCACGTCGGGCGCGGACACCGTGATACGCGCCTTTCCTGCGTCATCGTAGATGTCGATCGAGCGGCCGTGTTGCCGGGGCTCTCCACCTTGCCACAGGTAGCTGGCCACGTCCCGTCCTACCACGCCGTCGGGCAAATACAGCCATTGCTCCGCGTACCCGTCGGCCGCCTTCCAGATGGCCGTGCCCTCCTGTCGCGCATAGCTTACCGTCCGAGACGTACCTTCCGCCGTCCCTCGGCGCCCGTCGTCCCAGACATCCAACGTGAAGCCATCGGGTGCTTGAAATCGAACGGGAGCGTCGGCCTTCACGGGCACCGTGACCAGCAGGCCTTTTTGCCAGTCTGTCGGTGTAGGACCGACGTACTCGTCAGCGGACTGGGTCAACGTGAACTGCGAGGGACGTTGCAACAGCGGCGCAGCGACCTGACCGAAATGCTCGGCTACAGCCGCTTCCAGCGCTACCCCTGTGGGGCCGTGGTCTGTGATGTTGACCGACTCCGGCGAGCACGAGGTTGCCAGTGTCAGGGTGGCTGAGCAGACCAGCACCGCTAAGGAGCGTGAAAAACGACATTCGTGCGGGTTGGCTTGCAACAACATGGGGGCCTCCATCCAACGAACGGGCGCTTCAGCATAGCGCGCCTCGCGGCTCCGCGCTTCATGTTGCTATGTTGGAGGATTGCTGCGCCCGCTCGGCCGCGCGGCCTCGGCGTAAATGGTGCCCGCGCTAATGCCGGTGCCCGCAACCACATTGGTCACCGCCAAAAGCAGTGCGGACGTGAAAGGCGGCGTGAGCGTCACGGTGGAGTCGCCCGCAGCAACGGTTGCCGTGCCGTCGCCCGTCGCGATGGTGCCGTCCGTCTTTCGCCACGAACCGGTGACGGTCACGGTATCGCTTCCGGTGACTGAGACCCCCTTGACTTGACCGAATCCGCCGGCGTATTTGGCGCTGTCAATGGACCCGGGGCTCAAAAAACCAGTGCCAACGACCAACTTTCCGAGAGCCGTAGACGAGCCACTTTGCAAGACTTCGAAGTACGTGTTGTGGGCCGAGGGCGCCTTGCCCATGGCTGCGGTCATCAGGTCGTACAGGTCAGGAGCAAGAAGGCACTGCCACTTGGTGGCGGTGGTAAGGTTGTGGTAGCTGGCAAAAGAGTCGAGGTCGACGACGGTGCTCCACTCGTTGAGCGCGCCGGCGGCTGCGCACGCCAGGCTGATGGCTTGAAACGCGCCGGCCGTGATCGATGCACCCACCTGGATGGCATCGGAGGCGTTTTTCATGGCTCGAAACCCGGCTCCCATGGGCGCCACGAGGTCATAGTCCTCTGAGGCCATGAGCAGCGCCTCGTTCTCGCTCGCTTTCTTCCACGCGCCGTAGGTGCCCCCCTTGGTGCCCATGCCGTAGCCACTTGCAGACGTGCCCAACGTAACGAGAAGCCACGCTGTGATTTTATCGGTGTAGCTCAGGACTTGAGAAGCGGTAATGGTCGCCATGAATCCTCCTACGGAGCTGGCCCTTGCAGCCACCGTGTCGACTTCGCGCTGTTGGGGGCAGACCGACCGCTCGCAGCCTGTTAGGATGCGCCTGGCCTGCCGACAGGTGGCGGAGCCAATTTGCGCCGCGTAAGTCAGCGCTACCACGATCGTGCCCCCCCCTTGCAAGAAAAATCGTACGGGCGCTTTCGCTTTTTGACGAGGAACGTCTGAGACAATTGTGATCCTTCGCGAGGTACCGTAGCGCGTAGGCGAAACAAGACCCATTGTCCTGCCCAGCCCTGCGCAGCCGGTGCCCTTCTTTCGGTGCCGCCTTGGAGCTCGTGCCGCGCGGCTTTTCCCTTCCGAACAGGGTTGGAGCCCGCCGGCCCGCCACGGGGCGCCGAGGTTTTGCGGTTCGATCTGCCGCAAAACATGCTATGAAGAAGCCCATGGTGTTGAACCACGCTCCCGAGCCGC
>CAYLJT010000671.1:0-5010 GCA_964383995.1 uncultured Polyangiaceae bacterium | reverse complement strand
GAGCTGATGGACCTACAGGTGCGCTCTCCACCCATGATGACCTTGAAAGGGCTGGGGCTCGAGACCTGTCGCGCAATGAAGCTCCGGCCTGCCGCTGCGTCGCCCACCTCCGCGTGGAACGACGGGTGGCCAACGCCTGATGGCCAGTGACACCGCTCAACGTCGGTCCAAGACCTACCCATGGCTCCACGCGAGTTCCTTGAGCACCCACCGTCGCGCCCTGCGGCGGATGGCCCCTACGCGTCGAAGAGCTGCGCGCCCGGGGGCTTACCGCAGTTACGAGCCCGTCTCGAATTGCCCCACCGACTTCGCAGGCGGTCCGCGTGCCAAGATGTGTCGCCCTTACGCCACGCGTCACAGGAAGACCTCTCGCGCGCGCGGCAACATGTCCGAGACACTGCAACTGCGTACGCGTTCGCCCACCGCGTAGTCCCGGTGGCGCATAGTTGGACCGATTTCATGAGCTGCTGTAGCCATCGAGCAACAAGAAACGTGACCGCTGGTTGACCCCATCGCCCAAACGTCCGTATTTCGTCACCCTCGGCGTCTGTCGTTGTGTCACCGACGACATTGGCTTCGGGGTTGCTACTGCCATGCACGGGGCGTTCAAGGGACCCTGTCTTCCCTTGTAAAGAGGAGTTAGGAAGATGAAAACCGTATCCTGTTTTCTAGGCGTTCTTGCGTGCTGTGCAGCAACATCGGCGGCGTTGGCAGACAGCAATGGGCTGTCCTTCCATCAAACCCGAAAGGATGGTCCTGTGTGTAGCTGGTTGGACGGCGCCCACGCCGTCGCGGTCAGCCCCGACGGGCTGAGCGTTTATGCGGCCAATCGCGACGACGATTCGGTCACCCCGTTTCGTTGGGAGAACAATCAGCTCAGCTGTCAAACCAGCATGATCGATGACATCAATGGTTCCCGGGGCCTGAACGGCGCGCTCGGCCTCGCTGTATCGCCTGACGGCAAAAACGTCTATGTCGCGGGCTCGCTCGACGACTCCATCTCCGCGTTTACGAGGAACACCAGCGACGGACAGCTTGCCTTCTTGAATGACTATAAGGATGGCGTGGCAGATATGGACGGTCTGAACGGTGTACGCGCCGTCGCCCTCGACTCAAAAGGAGAGTACCTCTTTGCGGCCGGGTACACCGACGATGCGCTGGCGATATTTCATCGCGACTCAACGACCGGGGCGCTCAGCTATTGGACCCAATTCAAAGACGGTCCAAGCTCCGACGGCCTCGCCGGAGCCTCGGACGTGGTGCTGAGCCCGGACGACTTGTATGTCTATGTTGCCGGATACGTGGACGATGCGATCGCTATTTTCGCGCGGAACCCCGGCACCGGAGCTCTGACCTACGCGGGGCTCGCCAACGCCCTCCTGGACGGGCCTCGAAACCTCGCCATCACCCGCGATGGGCTGCACCTCGTCGCAGCCAATTATCTGGACGACTCAGTCGCTATGTTCGAGCGTGACCCACTGACGGGCACCCTCACCCTCGTGGAGGTCGAGGTGGACGGCCTCTTCGATGGCGAGAGCAACCAGCAAGTCGACGGGTTGAATGGGGCGTGGGATTTGTCCTTCGGGCCCAATGACGACCTGCTTTACGTGGCCAGTACCCTCGACGACGCCATCGCCGTGTTTCGGCGAAACGCGGAGCTGGGAACGCTCGAGTATCTTGGCATGGAGAAGGACGGCGTCAACGACCCCCTGGACCCGGGCGGCACCGTCGATGGGCTCAACGGCGCGCGCGGCGTGGCGGCCTCTTCGACCGGGCCCGTTTTCACCGCGGGAGCCACGGACAACGCCGTCTCCGTCTTCACTCCCACGTTTTGATCAGGTAGCGCATATTCCAGGTCGGCGAGCGCCGAGCTCGCCGGCCTGAACCTCCACCTTCCTACCCACCACGCCCGGCCTCGGAGCGCAGCGCACCCAGCACCGTGCTCTGCCCCGCCCGAATCTCGCCCTGCCCGAGCTCCCACCGCCGCGTCGCGTCCGGCGAGAAGAGCAACCCCAAGCTACCCTACCCCCGATCGCGCAGGCGGTATCCGACCCCGGGCTCGGTGACCAGGAGCTTCGGCCGCGCGGGCTCGGCCTCGATCTTCTTGCGCAGCTCGGCCATGTGCACGCGCACATAGTGGTTCTGACCTGCCTGGTTGGGACCCCACACCTCCTTGAGGATCTGCCGATGGGTCAGCACCTTGCCAGCATGCTGCGCTAGGTAGACGAGGAGCTTGTACTCGATGGGTGTCAGGTGCGCCGGTTGCCCGCCGAGGGTCACCTCGCGCCGCACAAAATCGATGCGCAAATCGCCCAGCTCGAAGCTCGGCTCGGCGCCCGATGCGTTCGTCGAAAGAGCATGACGAAGAGCCACGCGCATGCGGGCCAAGAGCTCGTTCACGCCGAAGGGTTTGGTCAGGTAGTCGTCGGCCCCCGCGTCGAGCGCGGAGACTTTGTCGTCTTCCCTCCCGCGGGCGGAGAGCACGATGATCGGCGTTCGGCTCCACTCTCGAAACTGACGGGTTAGATCGATGCCGTCCCCGTCGGGGAGGCCCAGATCGAGCAGGATGACCTCGGGCAGATGGCTTGTGGCAAGGCGCAGCGCCTCCTGCGCGCTCGCGGCCTCGACGATGCGGTAGCCGTGGGAGGTGAGCGCAGCGCGAATGAAGCGCCGCATCTCGGGCTCGTCCTCCACCACCAGCACGAGGGGCGCGAGATCGCTCATGGGCTCGTCCCGGCCGGTTGTTGGGAAGCCTCGGACGCGGAAGGCGGCGCCGACGGCTGACTGCCCACGGGTAGAACGATGCGGAACACGGCGCCTCCGCCCTCGCGGTTGAACGCCTGCATGCGGCCTCCGTGCGCCTCGGCGATGGCCTTGCAGATGGGTAGGCCCAGGCCGACCCCCGGCGCGCCGCCGTGCGCACCGCGGAAAAAGCGCTCGAACACGCGCTCTTCGGCGCCGACAGGCAGACCCGGGCCCCGGTCTCGGATCTCGATCAGCAAGTTGTCGCCATCTTGCGACGCGGCCACTTCGACGGGCGAATCGGCCGGGGTGTACTTGGCGACGTTCTCGAACAGGTTCACGAAGATTTGCTCGAACAACACGGGATCGACCCAGGGTAGAGCAAGGTCTTCGGCGATGGCAATCGAAACGGCTCGTTGGCCAAGCCGCTTCTCCAGGCGCGTCAGCGCCGACCCCACCATCTCTTCGAGGGGAACCCAGTCCCGGGCGAGGGCGATTCCTTCCCCTTCCAGACGTGTCATGTCGAGCAGGTTGGCGAGCAAGCGCTCCAAGCGGTCGGCCTCCTCGCAGATAGAAGCCAACAGCTCGCCGCGTGTTGTCTCGGACAGATTGCCGTCGTCTCGCAGCGTCGTGCCCGCGCCCGTGATCACCGACAGCGGCGTGCGCAGGTCGTGGGAGACCGCCGACAGCAGAGAGCTTCGCAGCTCTTCCGTCTTCGCACGCAGCGCGGCCGCCCGCGCGTCTTCCGCGAGCGCCGCCCGATCGAAGGCAAGGGCGGCTTGCCGACACAGGGCGTCGAGCAGCTCGCGCTGCTCTGCGAAGGGCGCCGCCGCTCCGGAGAGCTCCAAAATCAAGGCGCACGCCGGGCCCGCGGCCACCCGAATCGGCATGCAGAGCACGCCTGCACCGGGTAAGGTATCGGTGCCCGCGCCCGCCCGCTGCCCGTGTTGAAGACACCAGCTCACGACCCCGGTCTCCGCGGCCCGCAGCTCTCGTCCTGACGGCAAGCTGGCCAGCACCCGGGGGCCTGCGTCATCGTCGGCCTGCACCACGAGCACCGGAACCGAAAACGCCTCGTGGGCATGGCGGACCACCACCTCCGCAATGTCCGAGACAGTCGTCGCCCCACCCAGATCCCGGCTGAGCGCGTAGAGCGCCGAGGTTCTGCCTTCGCGGGCGAGCGCGTCGAGCTCCTGGCGGCGAAGCCGCGTGGTCAGCTCACCCACGGTAAAGCTCACCAAGAACATCATGGCGAAGGTGAGCATGTAGCGACCTTCGGCGACGGCGAAGGTGTAAAAGGGTGGCACGAAGAAGAAGTCGTAGGCGCCCACCCCGAGGGCGGCCGTAACGATGGCAGGCCCGCGACCAAAGCGCAGCGCCACCACGAAGACGGCGAGGAGATAGAGGATTTCCAGATCGGGAAGGGGGTAGGTCGCGCGCACCGCGAGGGCCAGCCCCGTGGTGGCCAATACGATGCCGAGGGCCCACGCAAAGTCCGTTGGCGTGGAGCCCTTCGCAGGGGCGGTGCCCTTGCTCGGTGCGCCGCGCACCTCGGTGGCGCCGCTCGTGACCGAGACATCGATGTTGCCACTGCCCCGCACGACGTCGTCGAGCAACGAGCCGCGCAGCCGATCGAGGATGCGCGAATGGGTAGGTTTGCCGATCACGATGCGCGTCACATTGTGGCGCCGCGCGTAGCCAAGAAGCGCGTGCGAGATGCGATGTCCGGAGAGGCGTGCCACCGACGCACCGAGGGACTCGGCCAACCGCAGGTGGCCTTCGAGGCGCTCCCGGTCGTCGGGGCCGAGGCTCCGCGTGCTGACCTCGACGTGCGCTGCGACCCACGGGCAGCGTAGTCCGGCGGCCATGCGGGCCGCCGCGCGGATCAGGGGTAGGGAGCTTGGGGAGGGTCCGACGCAGACCAGGATACGTTCGCCCGCGGGCCAGGTGGCCGACACCCCGTGCTCTGCCCGGTACGCCAGGACGTCGCCGTCCACCCGTTGCGCCATTTGCCGCAACGAAAGCTCGCGCAGAGCGAGCAGGTTGCCGCGACGAAAAAAGTGCTCCGACGCGCGGCGCGCCTGATCGCCGAGGTAAACCTTGCCTTCCCGCAGGCGCTCCAAAAGCTCCTCCGGCGCAATGTCGACTAGCTCGATTTCGTCGGCCCGGTCGAGCACCGAATCGGGGACGGTCTCGCGCACGCGAACCTGGGCAATTTGCGCGACGACGTCGTTCAGACTTTCGAGGTGTTGTACGTTGACGGTGGTA